>DASRZD010000577.1:0-16281 GCA_035686805.1 Armatimonadota bacterium | reverse complement strand
GTTTCGGATGTCCTCGATGCCGGTCACCCCGCCCGACGCGATCACCGGGACGCTCACGGCCCGAGCCATCGCTTCCATGGCTGCCAGGTTCACGCCCTCCAGCATGCCATCCCGGCTTATGTCCGTGTGGATGATCCGCCGCGCCCCGAGCCTCTCCATATCCTGCGCGAAGTCCACCGCGCGAAGCTTGCCCGTCTCCTGCCAGCCGTGCGTCGCCACAAACCCGTCGTGCGCATCCAGCCCGAGCGCGACTCGCTCGCCGAACTCCTGGAACATCGCCCGCGCGAAATCCCTGTCGAGGACCGCCGATGTGCCGATAACCACTCGATCCACGCCCAGCCCGAGCACCTGCCAGGCCGTTTCAATGGTCCTTATCCCGCCGCCCATTTGGACGGGAATCTTCACTGTGGAGGCGATTCGGCCGATCACATCGAGGTTCTGGGGCTCGCCGGTCTTTGCGCCATCGAGGTCAACCACGTGAAGCCTCCGCGCCCCGAGGGATTCCCAGTGGACAGCCATCTCGACAGGATCATCCGCGAAGACGGTCTCCTGGTCGAACTTCCCCTGAAGCAGGCGGACGCACTTCCCATTGCGGATGTCAACGGCGGGGATGACTTCCACGGCCTACACCTTCCATTCGGCGAAGTTCTTCAGGATGCCCAGCCCCAGCGAACTGCTCTTCTCGGGGTGGAACTGGCAGGCGAACATGTTGTCCTTCCAGATCGCCGCGCAGAACTCAATTCCGTGCCGGGCGGTCGCCGCCACAACCCTTTGATCCTCGGGAGCAACGTAAAACGAGTGGACGAAGTATACCATCCCGCCCGGCGTGAAGTCCTTCAAGGGAGGAGCAGGCGTGCGGACCTTGAGCTCGTTCCAGCCCATGTTCGGGACCTTGAGCGACTCAGTCTCGGGAGTCCGATCCTGGGGCTGGAAGAACTGGATCACTCGCCCCGGAATGAGATCGAGGCCCTTATGGAGGCCGAGTTCGTCGCTTTCGGTGAACAGCAGTTGCAGGCCCAGGCAGATGCCGAGGAACGGCTTCCCCGAGGCGCAGGCAGCCGTCACCGCCTGATCCATACCCGACCGGCGAAGGTTATCCATCGCCGCCCCGAAAGCCCCGACTCCCGGCAGAACGACCCGCTCTGCCTTCGGGATGTCTTTGGGGTTATTCGTTATGACGGCGGGGTAACCCACAGCCGCGAATGCCTTCTCCACGCTCCGCAGATTCCCCATGCCGTAGTCAATAATGGCGATCATAATGCGTAATCCGTGATGCGTAAGGGTCAGAGGACACCTTTCGTGGACGGGACGCCCTTAATGCGCTCGCTGATCCGAGTCGCGGCCTCGAGGCACTTGGCGAACGACTTGAATACCGCCTCCGCGGTGTGATGCGGGTCTTCACCGGATAGCTGTCGGATGTGCAAAGTCACGCCGGCATTCCGAGCGAACGACTCGAAGAACTCCGAGATCAGCACTGAGTCCATCGCTCCGATCTTCTCCTGCCCGATGTTCACATCATAGCAGAGGATGCCACGCCCGCTGATGTCAATCGAGGTCAGCACGAGGGAGCGGTCCATCGGAACGACCGCCCAGCCGAACCGGACGATGCCTGCCTTGTCGCCGAGCGCCCTGTCCACAGCCTGGCCCAGTACGATGCCTACATCCTCCACAGTGTGGTGCGGGTCAATCTCCAGGTCGCCCTTCGCCTGGATCTTTAGGTCGAAGAGCCCATGCTTTGCCAGCGCCGTGAGCATGTGATCGAAAAACCCGATGCCCGTATTGATCTCCGACTCACCCGAGCCGTCGAGATCAATCCTCAACTGAATTTTCGTCTCCTTGGTTTGCCGCCCTACTTCGGCCGTTCGTCCCGGCATAGCGCACCTCCGATGGCTATCAAAGCAGCGTTCACATTGTCCGCGATCATATCCGCCTTCTCGGCGATGAACAAGTCCCTATCCCCAGCGCCGGTCAGCACCACGCATGCCGGCATGCCTCCATTATACCGCCTTGCGGTGAGAAGGTCATCCGGCGTGTCTCCCACATACATCGGCCGAAGCGCCCCGATCTTCTCGACCGCCAAGGCCAACACCCGTGGATCCGGCTTCAGGAAGCCGTCGTCCTCGCTCACGATGGCATCAGCCGGGAAGATGTCTTCCCATCCCATCAGCCTGCGGCTTACCATCGTCTCGCCGCGAGTACGGCCGGTCGCAATCCCCAATTTCACCGGCGGCAGAAACCGCCTGTCCAAGATCGGTCTGTCCTTACGAATCAGCCCCGGCGCGGTGACCGTCTCCGGCTCGAAGCCATAGACCTCCGGGCAGAGATCGCCCGAGTAAACCTCCTGAAACAGCCGCACGAGTGCCCGGCGATCCCATTGGGCCTCGACCCGCGCCCATTCTTCACGGCTGCAGTGGGCCTTGACGGCTTCAACCGCCGAATCCAGACCGCCGCTCAATCCCGCCGCGATCTCCTTAAGAGTCGGGCTCATAGACTTCAGGAACCGCCCATCCTTCGAGTGATGCCGCTCGCCCTTGAACAAGTATAGCAGGAGCCACGCCGATGCCAGCTCCCAATCGTTGTTGAACCCGCCGGCGAGCTTGAAGGCGTCCACGTCCGACGGCTCCACCAGCCCCTCGCAGTTGACCCAGCCCCTCATGGTGAAGAAGAGCCTCGCCGCCTCGCCGTGCACTAGCTGGATTGACTCGCCGACATCCACCAGCACACCGTCGAAGTCGAAGACGATACCATCCAGCCTGGCTATCAATGGCATCGAGGCCTGAAGAATGAGCGCTTCACCGGCCTCGGTGCGGATTCTCAAATACAAGTCGGACACGTCCGACACGTCCGACGGGTCAGACCGGTGCTTCACCACGCCATCACTCCAATCTAACTCTCACCGCGTTCGCGTGGGCGTCCAGCCCCTCGGCCTCCGCCAGTTCGATCGCCGACGGTCCATCCTCCCGAAGCCCTTGCTCCGAATATATGATGACGTTGGTCTTCTTAAGAAAATCGTCCACATTGAGCGGCGAGGAGAATCGGGCCGTCCCGCTTGTTGGCAATATATGGTTCGGACCGGCGACGTAATCGCCGATCGGTTCGGGAGAACTCTCGCCTACCAGAATCGCGCCGGCATTTCGGACCGAGGCTAGTATCTCCATGGGCTGCGCAACCGCCAGTTCGAGATGCTCGGGCGCAACTCTATTGGCGATCTCGAGCCCCTCATCGAGGTCTTGAATCAGTATAATCGCGCCGTTTGCTTCTATACTCTTTGACGCCAAATCCCTCGTAGAGAGAGTGGAAAGCTGCCGATCGACTTCCTTACTCACCGATTCTGCCAGTTCGCGCGAGGTCGTCACCAGGAGAGCGCGAGCATTGACATGTTCCGCCTGAGAAAGGAGATCGGCGGCTACGTAGATGGGGTTCGCGGACTCGTCTGCCAGGATCAGAATCTCAGTCGCGCCGGCGAGCATATCGATCCCCACCTCGCCGTAAACCAGCCTCTTTGCCATGGTCACGTAGATGCCCCCGGGACCGACGATCTTGTCCACCCGAGGCACGGTCTCAGTACCGAACGCAAATGCCGCGACCCCATGCGCTCCCCCGATTCTGTATACCTTGTCAACCCCTGCCTCGGCGGCCGCAACCGCCATCGCCGGATGAATGGAGCCATCCTTCCTAGGAGGAGTGCATACATAGACTTCACGAACCCCGGCCACTCTTGCGGTGACAGCGCCCATAAGGAGCGAACTCGGCAGCGGAGCCTGAAATGCCGGAGCGACGACCGCCGCCTTATTCACGGGCAGGATCATTTGGCCAAGAGTAACACCCCGATCATCCTTATCCATCCAGGACGATCTCTGCTGCTTCTTGTGGAATGCCTCGATGTGCGCTTTTGCCAACTTTATGGCCTGGATCAGCTTTTCGGGGACCTTGGAGTAGGCTTCCTCAATCTCACTATTGGGGACAATAAGCGAATCCGCCTGAGGCCAATCGAATCGCCGGACAAACTCCAAAACCGCCTCATCGCCCCGAGACCTGACCTCGGAGATGATTCGCCGAACAGCCGCCTCGACTTCGGGGTTGTCTTGAAGGAGCGGCTTGTCCAGAAAACGAGCCAGTTCTTCGGGTTCTGTCGTTCGGGTATCGAGCACGCGCATGGGGCGATTATA
This sequence comes from Armatimonadota bacterium, assembly GCA_035686805.1. Classification (GTDB taxonomy): domain Bacteria; phylum Armatimonadota; class UBA5829; order DTJY01; family DTJY01; genus DASRZD01. The sequence goes on along the minus strand of DASRZD010000577.1, from coordinate 12,112 downwards.
GCAGATGAGCCTCCAAATGGCAACTTGCGCCCTCCTTGACTTATGTATGTTTTTGGGTATATGATGAGCCTGATGGCAAGCCAAGAGATACCGGAACTGAAACCAGCTCCGCCGAAGAAGTCGGGCTGCATGCGAGCGCTGGCGATCACCCTCCTGATCGTGGTTATCGTCGGCATCCTCGTCATGTTCTGGGTATTCAGACTGCTGTCCACGAACCCGGCATTCAAGAAAGCATTCAACCAGTCGCAGGCTCGCCAGCAGTGCAAGCTCAATCTGGAGGAAATCGGCGGCGCACTGCAGAGATACTCGAGGCGCAACGGGAGCTATCCGACCAGCCTGGATCAGCTATACCCCAATTTCCTTGAGAAGAAGGCGAGTCTGCATTGTCCCGCCGATCCAAGGCCGGATGCCGTGAGTTATGACTATTATCCTCCTGCCACGAATGCCCCCGGGACGACCCTGGTTGCTGAGTGCCGCAGGCACGTCATGTTTGAGAACGAGCCCCCCTGGAAGCTCCAGCTCTTCAAGGACGGGCGTGTCGTCTCCCAGGGCTACCTGCCTCGCTCCGGCCCCGCCGAGCAGACGACCGAGGACTAGGCGACCACACCGACTCGTCCGAAAACCGGTTGACAGCACGCGGGCGATTTGGTACAATCACAAGGTTTGATAGGTGGATAGCACGCTTGCGCTATCCACTTTCCGTGTTTATTGAACAAGTGGAAGGATGTGCATCTCATGGCGACAACAGTAGTGGTCGGAGCACAATGGGGCGACGAGGCGAAGGGCAAGATCGTTGATTATCTCGCTGCCGGCGCGGATATGGTCGTCCGCTATAACGGCGGCAGCAATGCAGGCCATACCGTGGTCGTCGGCGCGGAAGTCTATAAGTTCCATCTCGTCCCCTGTGGAGTCCTTTGGCCGGGCGTGACGAGCGTCATCGGCGACGGCGAAGTGCTGGACCCCAAAGTGTTGATCGGTGAGATGGATGGTTTGGTCGCCAGAGGTATTTCCACAAGCGGACTGAGAATTAGTCTGAATGCCCACCTGGTGATGCCCTATCACCTGCTTTTCGACCGTCTGGAGGAGGAGCGTAAAGGCAGCAAGGCCATTGGGACGACCATTCGTGGAATCGGGCCGGCGTATGCGGACAAAGCTTCGCGGATCGGCATCCGAGTCGCCGACCTGATGAATGCAGATCGGTTCAGAGTTCGCCTGACCGAGAACCTCTCGTTGAAGAATGACATCCTCACCAAGGTCTTCGGAGCTGAGGCGCTTGACGAGAAGGCCATCGCAGGCGAATACCTCGGCTGTGCGGAGAAAATCCGTCCGTTCGTGGCGAATACGAGCAGCATAGTGCACGAGGCGGTCGCGCAGGGGAAGCGAGTTCTCTTCGAGGGCGCGCAAGGCACCCTGCTTGATATTGACTATGGCACATATCCCTTCGTAACCTCCAGCCACACGGTCGCGGGCGGGTCGACTCTCGGGACGGGCGTCGGGCCGATGGCGATTGATCGGATCATCGGGGTCGGTAAAGCTTACACGACTCGCGTAGGCGCGGGAGTCTTCCCGACGGAACTTCTCGACGAGATCGGATGCTTCATTCGCGAGAAGGGCAAGGAATACGGTACGACAACCGGTCGCCCAAGGCGATGCGGCTGGCTGGATTCGGTCTCCCTTAGATACTCCGCGATGGTCAATGGCCTCACCGACCATGCGATGACTCTATTGGACGTTCTGACCGGCCTCGATGTCATCAAGGTCTGCCGGGCCTATCGCTGTGACGGCATCGAGACGACGAAGCTTCCCGCGGATTGGCAGTCGGTCTCCGAGTGCACCCCCATTTACGATGAGCTTCCCGGCTGGACGGAGGACATCTCGAACGTTCGGGAGTATGAGGATCTGCCGGCGAACTGCAAGGCGTACCTTCGCCACGTAGAAGGCCTCACCGGGATGCCGATAACCATCATCAGCGTGGGAGCAGACCGCACCGCAACGATAAAGCGTTAAGGAGTAAGGAGTAATCCGTAAGGAGAGTCCGGTTACTCCTTACTCCTTATGAACCGCGGGCTGAGGATGAGCGCAGCGGTCGCGCACACAATCGCACCTATCCGAATTGCCACCGGCGCGCCCAGCCAGTGAGCGATCACCCCGGCCTGCAGACTTCCAATCGGCGCCAGCCCCATGAACATCAGCGTATAGACGCTCATCACCCGCCCGCGGAGCCGGTCGGGCACGGAGGTCTGGATTAGCGTATTCGTGAGGGCCATGTTTGTCATCATCCCCCACCCCGCTCCAACAAGCACAGCGAGCGATAGCGGCAGGATTCGGGAGAATGAGAAAATCACGAGCATAGTGCAGAAGGTAAGATTGCCCGCGAGGAGCAGCTTGCCCTTCCAATTGCACCGCCGGAGCGAGTGTCCCGATCTGTCGGGAAAGTCGCCAAGTGATGAGAGCGTCGCCGCCCCGATGAGCGCGCCCGAGCCGACCGCGGACATCAGGTAGCCATACCCGCGTGCGCCGGCGTGCAGGATGTCTCGGGCGAAGATGGGCATGAGGACGGCATACGGGATAGAGAAGATGCTCACGACCGCCGTGAGCATGAGCAATGCGGCTATCAGGCTATTCTGCTTGATAAAAGCGAAGCCCTCTCTCAGACCCTCAGCCACGGATGCGCTGACTATCGGAACCCTGTGGTTCACCTGCATGAGCAGCAGGCCGGTAATGACCGCAATGAAGCTCGCACCGTTCACGAAGAACGCGCCGGCAGTGCCGATTGCTGCGATCAGTGCCCCTGCGATGGCAGGGCCGATGATCCGAGCGCTATTGAACATGGCGGAGTTCAGGGCGATGGCATTTGTGAGATCCTCGCGGCCCACCATCTCGATCACGAACGATTGGCGAGTCGGGGCGTCGAAGGCGTTCACCATGCCCAGGAGAAAGCCGATGGCTACTATGAAGTAGATGTTCACCACGCCCTTGTATGTAAGCCCTGCCAGGACGAATGCCAGCGTCATGGCGCACGATTGGGTCAGGACGATCAGATTGCGCTTATTAAACCGGTCGGCAACTACTCCGGCGGGGAGCGAGAAGATGAGGATCGGGAGCGCGCCGATGGAGCTGACAACCCCCAGCAGCAATGCCGAGTTTGTTAGTTGGAGAACGAGCCATCCGAGGGCGACAAGCTGAATCCACGTTCCGGTGAGTGAGATGACCTGCCCGCTGAAGAACAGTCGGTAGTTCCGGTGTCGGAATGCTCTCAGAGGCCGAAGCAACCGCGGCTTCCATGCCTCCGCCCCCATCGTTACCGGCTCCTGAGGGAGGGCCTGGTCGGCTTCCTGGTACTGCTGTTCGGGTTCGAGTTCGCTCACATATTCTTTTTCCCTCTTAGCCATCTCAAACCCTTCTCAGCCGCAGGAATGGGTCCGCTTTAGGATGAATGCTGACTCATGCGAAAGCCACTGCTGTTCATGGCATTTCTGCTATTCTGCGGTCTGGAAGGGGGCAAGGGCATGACTCAATTCGCGGTCGGACCGGTACAGGACCGACGATTCACCGAGATTCACCACCTGGACATGGTGTATGAGTTCAAGTCCCCGGAGTCAAAGCGGGCTTGGGAGAAGCGGGCGGCGTATTTGCGGGAGCAGATACTGGCGGGCGCGGGACTTATCCCCATGCCGGAAAAATGCCCCCTCAACGCCAAGGTATTCGGCCTCCTCGATCGAGGTGACTACACGATCGAGAAGGTCTACTTCGAGAGCCTGCCGGGATTCTATGTGACCGGCAACCTCTATCGGCCGCCGGGAAAGAAAGGCCCATTTCCCGCGATCCTCAATCCCCACGGCCACTGGCCTCGAGGGCGATTGGAGAATGGAGATCTGGGCTCGATCCCCGGCAGGTGCGCCAATCTCGCCATGCAGGGGTACATCGCCTTTGCCTATGACATGGTCGGCTACAACGATTCCACCCACTTCAATCACCGCGAGGACTTGCTTCGCCCGGTTGACCATCTGTGGAGCTTGAGCGTCGGAGGGCTTCAGCTTTGGGACAGCATTCGGGCGGTGGACTTCGTGATGTCGCTGCCTGACGTGGACAAGAAGCGCATTTGCTGCACGGGGGCGTCAGGTGGAGGCACTCAGACCTTCCTGCTGACGGCGGTTGATGATCGGGTGAAGTACGTCGCGCCGGTGTGCATGATATCGTCCACCATGCAGGGCGGCTGCCCGTGCGAGAACCTCCCGCTCATTCGGCTCGATACGAATAACATGGAGATCGGGGCGCTCGCCGCCCCTCGGCCGCTGCTGATGGTCTCGGCGACCGGCGATTGGACTAAGAACACTCCCCAGGTCGAGTTCCCATCCATTCGCATTGTCTACAAGCTGTATGGCGCCGAAGACAAGGTCACCAACGCACACTTCGACGCCCCGCACAACTACAACAAGGGCAGCCGCGAGGCGATGTATGCCTGGTTCGGCGGACTGTTTGGGAGGAGCGAAGTCAAGGAGCAGCCCTGGGCCGCCGAGAAAGATGAGGATATGCTCGTCTTCGCACATGAGCCTCGCCCGGCCAATGCCCTGGATGGCGACAGATTGATCGAGAGCAGGGTCCAGGCAGCGAAGGATCAGTTGGAGGCAATGAAGCCGCATGACAAGAAGAGCCTAGAGGCATTTAAGAAGGCCTACGGCCCGGCACTGAGGCATTGCCTCGCCGCCCAGCTTCCCAAAGAGTTCCATGGTGAATATCGCGGGCAAGCGGATTATGAAGGCTATCCCGTCAGGAAGCTGGTTATTCAGGGCACGGTACCAGCATTGGCTATCCAGCCGAGGCTCTCACGTTACACGACGATACTCGTCCACCCGCAAGGCAAGGAGGCGGCATTGAATGGGCCGCTGGCAAAGTATCTGCTCTCTCGAAGGCACAATGTCCTCGCGATTGACTGCTTCAATACCGGAGAGCACCTCGGCCCTCCCGAATCAGCCGACCGGTTGACTCGCTATAAGTTCTTCGACACCTACAATCGAACCGACACCGCCAACCGGGTCCAGGATATCCTAACCACCCTGGCAGGTGAGGAGGAGGCTCTTGAGGTCAATCTGGTGGGAATAGGTGAAGCCGGTCTCTGGTGCATGCTGGCGCGAGCACTCTATCCTGGAGTCCACAAGACCGTCATAGATGCAGCAGGTTTCGACAGTTCGGATGACCAGGCGTTCGTCGAAAGGCTCTATGTGCCGTGCCTCAGGCGGGCGGGCGACTTCCGAACAGCGGGAGCATTGATTGCGCCGGGGAAGATGCTTATTCACAATACCAGGGGACGCTTCAAGACGGATTGGGTTGGGGATGCCTACAAAGCAGCAGGAAAATCGTCTTCTTTGGCGGTTCAAGCTTCTGCAGCATCAGACAATGCCATCGCCCACTGGCTGAAATAGTAAGGATAAGGACCCCCGATCCGTGGATCGGGGGTCCTCGACCAAGGGCCTTCTTGGCCTCGCGAATTTCCTATGCTTCTTCGAATTCGGCCGCCACAACCTCTGCTTGCTCTTTGGCGGCTTCCTCGGCGGGAGTCAGCTTCACTGCCTTGTAGCCGCCCTTCGCCTTGTGCATCAGATAGAATGCGGCCATAACGACGGCCAGTATTGCGGGGAGAAAGGCCACGTGCTGAAGAGCACCTTTTACACCATAGGCCTCATACCAGCCGCCAAGAAGCGGTTGAGAAAGGCCGGCTGACGCCATGCCGGCAGCGCCCATCAAACCCATCAGGAGAGCGCCTCCTTCGGGGTAGCGCTCAGATGTATATCCCAGCATGGTCGGCCAGAAGTAGCAGATGCCCACCGAGAATACGGTCGCAGCCAGGAATGCCATCACCGGACCGGAGGCCATGCTCAATGCAATCAGGCCCAGCACCGAGATGACGGCCGAGAGTAACAGCAGGCCGATCGGTGAAAGCTTATGCACAACAGGTCCGGCAAAGACCCGGCCGACGAGCATTACAAAGCTAATCCAGCCCAAGACCAAAGTGCCGACCTTGATACCCGTATTCTTCATCATCTCGGATATCCACTGGTTTGTACCCAATTCAGTTGCTGCGCTTAGCCACATACATAGCCAGAAGATAATGAATGTAGAGAAAACCGCTCGCCACATGCGGCCGGTGGATACCCCGGACTGCACCCGCTCGGTCGGCGGCAGCTTCAGGCTGAGGAACATAAAGCCGTAAATCAGAGTCGGGATGAACAGAACGCCGGTCTTGATCTGCCAGCTCGCGTTGAACTGGGTCATGACATAAGCGATGACAGTCCCTATGACGATCCCACCGGGCCACCAGGCATGCAGTGCATTTAGCTTCGTAGTCTTGTTCTCTGGGTAGAGGGTGACTATTAATGGGTTGATCGCGCCCTCGATGAAGCCGTTCCCCAGCCCGATCGCGAGCGTGCCGACAGCCAGCATGGTAATGCTTTGGGCGAATACCGTGCCGGCTATACCGAGCATATGGAGGATGAATGCGAATACCAAGAGCGACTTCATCCCCAACCAGTCACAGACAATGCCGCTGAACGCAATGGCGATTGTAAAGCCCCAGAAGGCGCCGACAATTGCCCATCCGATATCATTTGGAGTCGCATTGAACGTCTTCATGAAGTCGCCCAGCGTGTCTCCACGAATACCGAATGCGATTGCGCTTACGACCAGGGCCAGACAACTGGCAGCGAACAACTCCCCACGGCTGCTATAAGCCGCTTCCGAAGTACCTGCTTGTTTAGCCAAGTCCTTACCTCCTAGGTTATGATCTGAGATTACTTGCTTGATTACATCTGGGCTTCTATTCTCGACGCTGAGTTGAATTTCCTCCCTGGCCAAAGAGTGTTATAATCTGGAGTCGTAAAAACGCGGATGTTGAAGACCCTATGACGAGTCTTAATAGTGACTGCTCGGTTCAGAATAACATGCATGTAACTGAGGAATCAGAGCTAGTGAAACGGGCAAAATCCGGTGACCTGCCGGCTTTCGAGAGCCTGTACAGGTCATACAACACCCGGTTGTTTAACTTTGCACGTCAGATCACATGCTGTCCCGATGATGCCGCGGACGTTGTTCAGGAGACATTCATAAAGGCCTGGAACGCCCTTCCTCGTCTCAGATCCGATTCCGTGTTCGGAGCCTGGCTGCATAGAATCGCCCTCAACTTGGCAAGAGACACGGCGAGAAAGCGCCCCGTAGTCATTGATCCAGAGCAAATTGAGTTGGATTGCGGAGAGCCTGACCCGGAGAATTCGCTAATCTCGGCCGAGTCTGAAAATGCTGTTTACAAAGCCATCAGCGGCCTAAAGGAAGAGCACAGGCTAGTCGTGACCATGCACTATATGGGGGGCATGGGAGTCGATGCAATCGCCGAAGTGATGGGCGTTCCAAAGGGAACTGTCATGTCCAGGTTGAGCAGAGCGCGTGCGATATTGAGGCGAAAGCTGTCCCCATATGTGGAGGAGAGATGATATGAGCGAGGAATGCGAGCGAATAGCAGAGTTGCTGGTGGATCATGCCGCAGGAGCGGGATCTCCCAGGCAGAAGGCATATATCAACAGGCATGTTGGGGCGTGCCCAATATGTGCCCGGGAGCTTCAGGCGCTCCGTAATACGAATGAACTGCTGGCAAAGATGGAACTCGAGCCCGCCCCCGATCTTTGGGATGCGATCAGGCCGAATCTCCAGCCGAGACCGGCGCCCTCCAGGACAAGCTGGATCGCCCGGCACTGGCTCAAGTCAACGGCTGCCACAGCCGCGGTCGCAGCCGCCATCGCCGCCTGGATGATTACAGCGCCGAAAACGCCGACTTTCGATCAGCAAGCGGTTCTCATGAATCATGCTGCGATGAGTTGGAGCACGCCATTTGCGGACAAGGCGGCTCTCGGACTCATCGAAGTGATAGGAGCCGAGCAATGACTAGGTACCAGCGAATCACAGTGATCATAGTTGCCGCCCTGTGCTTGAGTGGGAGCATATCGGCTGCGCCCGATCCAACCGATTTGCTCAGGAAATCCTATGCTGCCGAGAGCAAATCTACGTTCAGCGGGCAGCTGGTAACAAGGGTTCCAGGGCAAGCACCCGCGGAGGTAAGTATCCTGCGGAAGGGAACACATTCCAGAATGGACTACCTCACAGGCCCTTCCGCCGGAAGTGCCATCATAGACGATGGCAAGTCCCTTATCACTCTCGATTCGCGTACCAAGACCGCCTACGTATCCAGGACACCTGATCCGCCTGAGCACCTGGATTTGCTTCTTGCCAATTACCGGCCTGTTCTTATCGGGAGCGCCAAGGTCGCGGACAGGGACTGCTATGAGATCAAGCTCAGCTCCAAGTACCCGGGCAATCCATACAAGACGATATGGATAGACAAGAAATCGTTCACGGCCCTGAAGCATGACCGAATCAATTCCCAGGGCAAGCTTACCATGTCCACTGAGTATACCAGGGTGGGTTACTCTGCTCAGGTGTCTGAATCATCATTCGCGATTCCAAAGGGCTGGAAAACAATGCAGCTTACGCAACCGAACAACTCTTTGGAGTCGGTGCGAAAGCAGGTCGGTTTCACGCCGGTGAAGCCGGGATATGCGCCGCAAGGTTACCAATTCCACGACTACTCGACTCGCCTGACCCGCGGGAACTGTCCTTTTGCAGGACTTCGGTACACCAATGGCCTGAACACCATCTCAGTATTCGAGAGGAATAAGGATTGTGGTGGTCGCCGATTCGGACGCGGCAGAGGCCGAGGTTGGATGCACCGTCGTGGCGGCCAGGGATCGGACGAATGCATGCTATACGATCCTCAAGCTCGAATGATGCGAACCAGCGCCGGTGACATCACCGTCATCCTCGTGGGAGACATCGCCCAGACCGAGATGCAGAAAATGGCTGATAGCTTCAGATAAGTGGAATGCTACCCTGCTCTGCTCAGTCTTAATATCAGAATTACATTCATGGAGGTCTCAAATGAGACGCATATGTCTGATAGCAATGGTTGGTGTGCTTGCCCTGGCCGGAAGCGCTGCGTTCGCCCAGGGCGGCGGGAATCGAGCCGGAAAGACTTGCCCGAATGGTTTCACTCGACCAACCCGAGTCATAGCGGTATGCTGGAACGGTACAAAGCAGTGGACCAGGACACACAGGCATTACCATGGCGCTCAGAAAATAGACCGCAACCGCCAACTTAGGCAGCGAGTTGACGGTCGCTACTACAGCGGCCGCAGCAGTACCTGGACCAGGAACTGGTCCAGGAGATAATCCCAAGGGACAATCCGATCATGAAAGGCGGCTCCTATCAGGGGCCGTCTTTTTTGCAGGAACAATGATCTCAGCGGCCTCGTATCAGAAATGATTGCAGAATATGCTGCCGCTCGGCAGCCTGCTATCCAACCTAGGAGGCGCACGATGAATGCCAAGAGACTCACCGCCGTAATACTGATCTACCTGGTAACCGCCATCGCCTGGGCAATCCTGGGCGCAGCGAACCAGAACCGCAGCTCGCAAACGTACAGCAGACTTGCATCGAGAGAATACGGGGACTCATTGGGCGAGGGCCAGGCAAGTGTCATGGAAAACTGGGGCCAGCCTCAATCTCAGTGCGCTCCTGCAACCTGGACTACCCACGTTGAGAAGATTGCTCGCACCAACGAGAAAGGCAAGAAAGCCATTGAGGAAGTGTCGAAAAGTGACCCGCTCGTGCTTGGAAAGAGCCGCATCAATGCGGACATCAAGCTCGAGCCCCGACGAAAGGGCCTCCTGTGGTATAGCACATACAATGTCATATTCGCGGGCGACTATGCTTTCAAGAATACATTCGCCGACAAGCGCAAGTTCTTTGTTCGGTTTGCCTTTCCTGCCGACCAGACGATCTACGAGAATGTAGTCTTGACCGTCAACGGCCGAACTGTTGACCCATCGGGCGATCTGTCGAAGGGCGTCCAATCCTCGGTCATGTTAGAGCCGGGCGAGGAAGCAAGAATCCATATGTCCTACGGGTCTCGGGGCATGGACACATGGAACTATAGGTTCAGCCAGAATTCGGCAACGTGCAATGTCCGGGATTTCGAGGCAACTGTCAGCACAAACTGCCGAGACATAGACTTTCCTAATGGTTGCATTTCCCCGACGAGCAAGCAGGAGCAGAACGGCGGATGGAATCTGGAGTGGAAGTATGACAACATGATCTCCGGCTTCAATATCGGCGTGAAGATGCCTGAGAAGCTGAACCCGGGGCCGTTCGCCGCTCGACTGAGTTTCTTTGCGCCCGTATCGCTATTCTTCTTCTTTGCCGTGCTGCTGATACTCGGCGCGGTCAAGGACATCCGCCTCCATCCCATGCACTATCTGTTCCTGGCGGCGGCATTCTTCTCATTCCATCTGCTGTTCTCCTACATGGTGGACCACGTCACCCCCTTCTACTCGTTTCTGGTGTCGTCGGCGGTCTCACTGCTTCTTGTGATATCATATCTCAGGCTGGTGGTGAACATGAAATTCGCCGTCGTGCATGCGGGCTCGTGGCAGTTCGTATTCCTGGTGCTGTTCACGTATGCCTTCTTCTTCGAGGGCTACACGGGCCTGACGATCACCATCGGCGCGATCCTGACTCTGGCGGTGCTGATGCAGGTCACCGGCCGAGTGAACTGGGAAGAAAAACTGAGGAGCAATGCGTAATAAGGCAATAGGCGAATTGCTGCTCGGCATAGTGGTCCTTGCCGCCGCATTCGCCGTCGGGTTGAGAACAAGGCTCTTCTTCAACCACGTGCTGTTTCCATTGGGGTTCTGGCTGGTGTTCGATGCGGCCGATCTCATGCTGAACAAGACGTCGTTTTTCCGGCGGCTGGGGTCGAAGCAGGGCCTCGTCATGATTGCCCTCGCGGGGATGTTCGGCGTAATCCTGGACTACCACATGGTCGTGCTGACCAAGGTTCTCAAGTTCTATGCAATCGAGACGCCGCTCACCGCATTCCAGATGTACGTCGGCTGGGCATTCTGCCTGCCGGCGATCTTCGAGTCGTATGTGGTGGTAGACAGCCTTCTGCATGGGAAACCGCGTCATACCGATGTGCGCCTCAACCTCGGTCTCCTCGGAGTCCTCCTGCTCGTCATCCCGATCTTCAGCGCCATGTGGATCGGGAAGGCGCCCGGCTGGCTGCTGATCCTCAGCTTCATGGGCATGTTCCTCATCTTGGAGCATGTACAATCCCGCCGAGGTCGAGAGACTCTCCTCCAAAGCGGCACGCGTCCCTGGATCGCCATGATCCTCGCCTCACTACCCTATACCATCCTTTGGGAGGGTCTGAATGGCATGATGGGCTCGTGGGTCTATCAAGACATCTTCTGGCTCAAGCCCACCATCTGGAGTATCCCACTCGTTGCCTTCTTCGGATATCTCTTCTGGTACATCCTCTTCCTCTCCCTCCTGAACGCCGTCACCGAGCGCGACCTCGGCGTTTGGAGCATGCGCCCACATGGTAAACAATAGGCATGGGTGGGATGAGGTTTCCGCCCCGACCAACTATCCAGGCATTTCGAAGGAGGCTAGGAAGAACCGGCATATCCTCATCAAGGCGATCTATGGGAAAGTCGAGCATCCGCCGGTCAATGATCCACCGGTATGCGCATCAGTCGTTGATTGAGCATGACTCACGGCTCGCCCTCGCTCGGAAGGAATCCCCCCGCCGGCCGCCGAATTGTGAGGCATGAGGAATGCCCTTTATTACGGCGACAACCTGCCTATCATGCGGGAGCATATCCCCGACGAGTCGGTTGATCTAGTCTACCTCGACCCGCCGTTCAACTCCGCCCGCGACTACAATGTCCTGTTCAAGCAGGCGAAGAAGGACGAGAACCAGGCGCAAATCACCGCCTTCACGGACACCTGGCTGTGGAGCAAGCGGCGGTATGACGAGTTCTTCGACGATGAGCACAATGCCCGGCTCTTCCCCCTCATGAACTCGCTCCATGACATCCTGGGCCAAAGCGAGATGATGGCCTACCTGCTCATGATGGCCCCCCGTCTCCTCGATCTCCACCGAGTGCTGAAGCAGACCGGTAGTCTCTACTTGCACTGTGATCCATCAGCGAGCCATTACCTAAA
>DASRZD010000576.1:0-3998 GCA_035686805.1 Armatimonadota bacterium | reverse complement strand
ATTATTGATACGGCTAGAAGCGTGGGATTCAGGTTTCCTGATAAAGTCATGAAGGATCCGGTTACGGGAAAGGACATCCTTGTTCCTGAGTACAATCACGAGTTTTGGGATAGCATCGTGTTGCTGAAGGCCTTGCCAGCTTCATCTGGGATTGCAGACATGTTCGGAGACAACAAAGCAGACTATGCAATGGGATGCCAATTGGCCTCGCTTTACATCCATCTCCGGGCCGCCTTCCTTACCATCGGTGCCGAGGTGGATCAATGGCTCTCAACAAAGCCCATAGTGACCCTGCACAATACAAGTTTGGAACGCTATGTATTGGATGATTACGATTGGATACCGGGGGATCAAGGCTACATCATCAATCAGGATCCAAATCCAGAACCAGGCTATGAGGGGGAGCATGTGACGTATCTTGGCGGCCTGTCCGGGAAAGGATGCTTTCAGAAAGGACTTGAGTTTGAGAACGAAGCCAGATTCTGGGGGCACTTGACACAAACCAACCTACGCGAGCGAACTTATTGGCAATGGTGGGCGACAGTGGATTCGTGGGATCCCTTGACTGAGCCGCTTTTAAAGAAAACGCGTCGATACCTTCGCCAACCATTGGGCGCTCCAATCCCGGAATAGAAAGTTGACTAGGTCAATGAGAGTAATCCAGCTTTCCGTGATGATTCCCATGCTATGCATTTCCGCATGCTCGCATTGTGAGCCAAGGGATGCCGATGTTCAGAACTGCCACACGTTGACATGGCGCTACGAGAACGAAGAGTTCGTTTACGTCTGGAACAACGAAGCGATAGGCTCTGATACGGTGGGAATAAGTAAGCTCAAGGCTGTGGAACTGCCGAAAGGTGCTGAAGTTCACGTGACTATCGCCGAGGATCCATGGTCGGAAGAACGGCCAGGACGAAAGAGCCGTGGGCTTGACAAGACTTGCGCAAGCCTCTTGCCTCACCCTTTCACTGGGCTGCCGCTATTCTGGCTTGAGAGGGGTGTGCGGGTAACCTACTTTGACCCGAACAGCAGCAAGCTTGAGGTGCATACTCTAACCTACCAGGATTTCGGTCCCATCCATGATGACCCGTCAAAGGCGAAATATATTTTCGATGCGCGGCCCATAGGCATAGGGGAGAATGGCTATAGGGCCTTGAAAAGAGCCCGACCCCGCAAAGGCTCGATAGTTCAGGTCATATGCCCGTGGACAATAGGCCCCTCAAGCTGGAACCCCAAACCTCCCGGGCTTTCGCTACTCATGTTGTGGAGGTCGGAAGGGATAATGCTAGACATCGAAGAGGACCGACCTGGAACCTGAGGATAGTAAGGGAATCAGATGACCGTGAGGATGAGATTCACCTATTCCGGCGGCGCGTTTCACGAGTTCGAGATCACCTTCGCCGAAGACGAGGCCTACCCAGTGAGCGGCCACTTCATCGCCACGCTCTGGGAGCCGATCGACGGCCTCGACCTCGGCGGCTGCCTCAGCCTCGTCCTGCCGGCGGCCTTCGACCCCCAGCAGGCCGAAACCACCACCACCTTCATGGGCGACCGCGACCCCGACACCGGCGATTCCCTCCTCACCGAAACCTCGCTCGACTCCCTCGAGTTCACCGGCGTTGCATCCTGGGCGAACGTGACCGTCAGCCTCGTCGACTTCCAGGCCCTCACGTCCGCCGTCGACACCATCCACACGGAATGGATTTTCCACTACCGCGACGGCTCCGAAGGCCTCCTGCAGGTCCAGATGACCGAGACCGCCGCCGAATCCTGCCGCTTCACCTATGACCTCGGCGAGGAGAGCATCTACACGGTATCCGCCGGCCACATCGGCACCGGTCCGGGCACGTTCCTGCCCGCCATGATCAGGATTCACGCCCCCCTCGATGTCCTCGGTGAAGATGCCCGCGTCAATACTTTCGACCGCGATTGGGAGCTGAAGAACCTTGATTTCCGCGGCGGCGCCTGCTACTATGTGGTGGATGATCAGGAGAAGGCGGTGGTCTTCCTGACGGCGGCGTACGCTCAGACGCATATTCAGTGCAAGCCGCTCCATGGTGAATGGGATCCATCACTCGTCATCAACGGCAAGAAGATCGCCTTGCTGATACCAGAGGAAGTCGGGCTCATCGTGCTCTACGATAGGGTCGGGGATCTGATCACACAACATCTCGACAACGTTAACGTGCCCGATGGAGACGACCGAAATCCGAAGCCACGCTGGATGAAAGGCGTTCCAGCATACATCTATCAGCCGAAGGACGGTGCTGAACTTGTTCCTCTGTCCTCAACTGTTGAAACGGAGATTTATTGGAGGTACGTTGGGACGTCCGACACGATAATCGACTTCAGGTCGCGTGAGGGTTTGGTCAGGGATATCGCATGGAGGCTGAACATGATCGATGGTGCGACGACAGGCTTGTTCAGCTTCGCAGGCATGCGCTTCAACCGTGTGTTCTGGGATTGGAAGCCATTCCGAAACGGGTTCATCCCAGCAGTGCGAGATGGCAAGACAGCAATCGAAGCCGTCGCCGATGCATGGGTCCACCCAGCAGAATATGCAATGTACTGTTTGGATGGGGCCAAGTTCGTTTTCTTCTATGCTGCATCGAGGAATGATGCGATGGGTTCAGCAAGATTCAACGCTATGGTGGGCAATTCACCCTATGAGCACGTGACAGAAATGAGAGAGAGGTCGGGAGTGCCGAACGGGTATGAAAAGGACACGATAAATGTCATCTGGGAGGCATCAGTCCAACAGAGGACCGCGATTGCGGCTGCAATCAATAATCATAGCAACAACGCAAAGTGGATTCCCGGCGATTGGGGGTACATAAGGAATACAGACCCCAATGCAGATGGCACAGGTATCGCAGGAGAGAACGTGATCTATCTCGGCGGGTCCGCTGACGGCACTACAGGCTTGTTTACACAAGACTTGGCCGCATTCATGGCAGGAGCTTACTTCTGGGGCCATCGAGGAGATGGACCAAAGATAATGAGATTTCAGTTCTTCCTTGACCTTGTTGAAAGCTGGAGTGCCACATTCCCGGCCATAATATGGCCCATAAGGGATTCCATGTTTGAACAGGAACCAAACCCATGAGCATACCCATTGCTGGAATCAGGGCCTGCGTGGCATTTCTTGGGTTTGCCCTGCTATTACTTGCATGCACAACTGAGCGTGATGCCCCAATAATCATCGACGCTCCGCAGAACATGGTCATAACGTGGTCCTATCGAAGCGGCACGTATCGTGGCGCGAATGCGACCTTTACGGATTTCAGCGTAGACGGCTTGGTGCTTGGTATCGAGCAAACCATCTGTGACTTCGTCAAGGCTAATCACTTTCGCTATAGGCAACTGGCACTTCAGTTTCCAAAGGGGGAGCCGGCGGTAGTGGATTACCACCCACCATACCTTCCCCTCGCAAAGTTTTGCTACGACTTCTATATACCCATTGCCTACATCAGCTCGGACGGCAAGAGAATCACCGCCCACACGCTCACATTCGTCGACTACGATGGAGAGATTGAACCGGATAAAGCCCAATATGTCTTCGACAGGATCAACCTCGGATTGGAGGAGCAGGCCTTGCCTCAAATCATGCAGTGCAGCATCGATGCACCTGATTTCATTCAAGTGCTCTGCCCCTGGAAAGAAACACCTTCCGGATTGAGCCATGATCCTCCTCGCGGGGTAAGGGAGCTTCGAAAGCATTTCCTTAAAAGGGGGGTTCGAGTGGAATACTATGAAGAACGGGTGGGCTTCAATGAGGACCATCCGGGAAGCCGATGATTCGCGCCAAGGGGAAACCGATGACAAGCAAAAGGTTCTACAACACGCGTCGCAGTGCGCCGTGGAAGCCCTACAACTTCTCCGCCCCGTTCTCCACCTCATTCAGCCTCCACGCCTCAGGCCCCGGCGAGTACCGCGTCTCCCTCCAGACCGACACCAGCGTTGCCGGCACCCAAGGCTCGCTCGAGTACATGATGAAC
>DASRZD010000575.1:0-3636 GCA_035686805.1 Armatimonadota bacterium | reverse complement strand
TCGACCATCCCCGCCATCATGTCGGGGAAGAACTTGGCGATCCCTGAGAACGCCTTGTTGAGCGGGTCGATGAGAAACTCGTTGACGCCGATCATCATCAGGTTGCCGAGGACCATGACCTTCTGGCGTACACCGAGCTTCATGTTGTCCCAGGTCTCAGAGAACCCGTTCTTGATTGCGATCCACGCCAGCTCGGCCTTGAGCTTCAACTCCTCGGACGAGGTGCCAAATGCTTCGAGGATTCCGTTGAAAGCCCCAGACATGGCTTCGCCCATACCTTGAAGCGCAGAGATCCCGATGCTCTTGAGGCTCTCTCCAATCCCAGACCCCGCATCTTCGACTTTCTTCGCGCCCTCCTCAGACTTGAAGACGCTAGCGATCATGTCCCATATCCCGTTGAATGCCGACTTCGTCGCGTTCCATATCCCTTTGAATGCCGATATTGTGGAGTCCCACGCGAACTTGGCGAGTCCGCCGATCGCACCGCCAATGACCCGGCCGAACTCCTTGATGTTCGGCATCTGCTGCTCAAACCAAGTGGCGAATCCAGAGAGCTTCGTCCCGAGCCACGTCGTGGCTGACGTCCACCAGCCCCCAAGGGTCTTCATCAACCCACCGCCGCCGAAGTAGCTGGAAATCTTGTTGAACAGCCCGGCGAACCCGCGATCGAACTTCCGCTCCATATCGGGGAAGAACTTCTTGAGGATCATGCTCGGGATACCAAGCAACATGCCGTCAAGGGCTGACATCACTCCCTTGAATACGCCGCGCAACAGGGCTTGGAACTTCTCCGCTCCCGTCGCGTTCGGATCTCCCATAACCTCGCCCATGTCCATGAGCGCAGTCTTGACGCCTTTTATCACCGCGATGATCTGACCGATTCCGGGGATCGCTGAGAGCAGCTTCGGACCGAACTTGGCGAGCAGCTCGGGGACCTTCTGGGCGACCTTGGCAACCAGTGGACCGATGAACCCCATGATCTTGCCGCCGAAGTTACCCAGCAACCCGCCGATTCCAGCCCCTGCACCTCCGAGGCCCTTGAGCAGCATTCCTCCAAGACCCTTGAAGCCTGAGACCAGACCGGTCAGGAGCCCACCGAGCTTCGGGATGCGTGCGAAGAGACTGCCGATCCACTTTGTGACCCCACCCGCCTTTCCTAGAAAGGCTTTGAAACCGCCGCCCACGTTGGTGAAGGCTTTTCCGGTCGCCGTAACCGACGGCGCGAGCAACTTGAACGGAGCGAGCAACGAGGAACCGACGATTCCACCGAGCTTGAGAGCAGGCCCGGAAGCCATTTTGAGGCCAGCGCCAAGCGCGAAGACGGAGCCGATAGCGGTAGCAATCCCCGCAGCGGCGGAGCCGATAGCGGCGAAGGCAGTACCGAGCAGCAGGATGCCTTTGCCGATCGGCACCAGGAAAGGCTTGACGGTCTCGACCCAGCCCTTGAACTGATCACTGCGGATGAACTTGACGATAGCGCCGCTGAAAGACGCGAGCGTGTCCTTCGCCCCCGCGAAGGCGTCCTTGAGGATGGTGACCACACCCGCAGTGTGCAGGGTGGTCATGAGGCTCTCCTTCACGTTGGAGAACATCGACTTGAACTCAAGGGTCGAGTCGAGCATCGACTTGCTGAGTTCGCCGAACGCCTTGGACGCCTTGACGGTCGGACTGTTAGCCGCGGCCTGCACCTTCGCCCGTTCCTCCACCGCCTTAGCGAATGCGCCTTCGTCTCGGATCAATGTCATGAGGTTCGCGTCGAGATTGGAGCGGCGCAACTGCTCCATGAATCGCTTCTGACGGACGGAGCCTTCACCGAGGGAGTTGGAGATCCCGCGAATCGACTCCGCGAACGCTACCGGATCCTTCTGACCCGATTTCATGATTCCCTGGATGTCGTAGATGTTCTGACCGGTCTCCATGAGGGCCTTGCTGAAAGGCCCGAAGTCGGAGTCCATGCCGGTGAACACGTTGCTGAAGGTGTTCAGCTCCGAGGTGAAGCTGTCGAACGATTGCTGCGCCTCGGACATGGCTTGCGCCATGTCCTTGCCGAACACCTTCGAGAAGACGGCGCCCGTGCCCACGACGGACTTGACGATCTTGTCGCCCGAGCCGGTGATCGCCTCACCGAACTGACCGGTGGACATACGCGCTTGCTCAACCACACCAGGCAGCGCCTGGAACGCACCGCGTGCGTCGACTCCGACGGCCGCCGAGAGGTTGGTCACGTCGTTCAGGAGGGCACGGGTGTCGCCGCCCATCTGAGGCATGAGCTGTGACATCATTCCGATCTGCTGACCGGACACGTCGAAGACCTGGTTCAGCGCGATGAAGTCGTCCTGCGCCCCGATCGACAGGTCGGAGAAGGCAACGCCGACCTCCGAGAGGCCGCCCGCTAGCTGGAGGTACTCGCCGACCGCGAACTGGGTCCGCATGGTGCCAGCGCTGATCTCATCGCGGAAGCGCTGCGCACCTTGACCGCCTCTGCCTAGAGCGGCGCTCATCTTCTGAGTCGCGTCCTCGTATTCAAGCGCGTCGGCTCCGTAACCGGACTCACCGAAGTCCATCATCGCGTCAGACATCGAAGAGATAACCGAGATGAGTCCGCCGACGTTGGTCTTGAGCGACTTGAGGCTATCTCCAGAGCCAAACTCGGCGAGTTTGCCCCAGAAGGAGTTGTCCCACGAACTACCAGCCTCTTGACCGCGCTCCGCGAGCACCTCCACGCGATCCGTCAGCTCTGACGTCGCTTCAGCCTGATCATCGATCGCCTGGGTGGCGATCTCAGCCAAGGGAGCGATCCCTCCAAGTCCCTGCGCGTAGTCGGTCGCCAGGCTGTTCGCGAGATCGCTGCTCGACTGAGCGATCTGGTCGAATATCACATCCACGCCGGCGGTGCGCAGGTCGTTCGTGACCTGCATCAACGCACCCATCGCTTCGCTGAGCTTGTCGGTGTTCGCCGAAGCAAGATCGTCGAGCTTGATGACGATGCCGAGTGAGGTGATGTTGGCAGCCACCTACACGCTCCAGTTGGCTCCCAAGTCCTGACTCGTAGAAGACTGACCTGTGACGTTGCCGCCGCCTCGGGAGTTGAGACCGGTGGCATGGCGCGCGGGAGCGGCAGATCCGCCCCCACGACCCTTAGAGCGTACGATCTCCTCCCTGATCTTGACCAGCCTATGGCGACGAGATGCCGGGAGCGACATCGATTCGCTCGGCGCCATCTTGTAAGCCTCCAGGAGAAAGACCATCTCGTACTCGACGTTCGCCCTGCTACCCAGCGGAAGGAAGGCGCTGAACCGCGGTCCTACAACCAGTTCAGCGCCTCGGCCGTGACTTCCTCCACCGGGTTCAAGAAAAAAGCCTGACCCAGATCCAGCACGAAGGAGAAGTCGATCCCGCAGGCGCGGTTGTCACAGCCCACCTCGACGGAGGTGTCGACATCCGCCTCCATCGCATCGTAGACCTGTCGCATGTAGGCGCGGTCCTCCGACGGGAGAGCCTTGATGATCTCCAGCCCGACGACCGGATCGTCCAGCTGCTTCATCACCGTCTTCACGCCACCTCCCTCGGCCTCCAACTGGCGGTCGACCTCGATCGCCTCGACTCGGGCGAGGATCGAGAGGCTCTTGAGATCCT
>DASRZD010000574.1:0-4368 GCA_035686805.1 Armatimonadota bacterium | reverse complement strand
GACGTGGTCACATCATAGTCCCTGGCCCTGACTGTTACCTCAACGGCCTGGCAAGCACACCCACTCACAGGGGGGGAGACGCCAACAAACTCTATCTCAATAGGATAATTGGCAAAGGTTGGGACGGCAGCCAGGAGGAAGGCCATGCACCCAAGTATGATTGCTATCAACCTGCAAGTCGGGTGTTTCATTGCTGGCCTCCTTCCCCTTCTCGCCACGGCATGCCAGGCGGGGAGGCAGGTTGCGCGAATACCGATGCCTTCAGGTCACTCACCCTAACCGGGTCAACGTTCTTGGTGTCTAGTGCTAAGTAATAGTAGCTGAAAAGCGCCGTGCCCTCCGCGCCCGCTGCTGAAGCATCCATAATCTGCTGCAAGGCAACGTCCTTGGGAAGCTGGAAAATGCCTACTCCGATATACATGTGCCTGGCGTGCCGATATTGCAGGAGGTCGGTCACTTCTTTCGAGGTGGTGCTGGATTTGACGTACAGCATAGGGACGACGAAATCAACAATCCCCTCGTTCATCCAGCCGTCCCAGTCCTGGAGGCAAACCAACGATGCAATAGCGGGCGATGGCATCATAGCGGAGGCTGATAGCACACACCCGGGGCGTATTGTTGCTAACCCTCCCCTGACTCTCCGGATAAGTTTCGTGATCTGGCTTCGCCGCCATTCGCACCATTG
Source organism: Armatimonadota bacterium (assembly GCA_035686805.1). GTDB lineage: Bacteria > Armatimonadota > UBA5829 > DTJY01 > DTJY01 > DASRZD01. Next base: position 3,683 of record DASRZD010000574.1, on the reverse strand, counting down.
GGCGTCGTCATATCGCGGAATATCCGATCTGTTGGTTTCGGCTTGGAACAGGGAGAGACTGATTGAATTGTAGCCGGAGTCCGCACCAAGGTACTTAGCGCCTTCCATGTGTATGCCGTCCACGGCATAGCTCGTTGCTATATCGGCAATCACCGAAGCGATATGGTCTTGGACGGCCGGCACGCCCGGATCGAGGCTAACCCGACCATTGTTAAGCGACTTGGAACCGTCCTTACTGGCAGTGAGCCAGTCCGGATGCTCATCGGTGACATGGCCTGCCGGGATACTTGCCCATTTGTTTTCGTACTTCGCCTCGTAGACAGCCACCCATGCGTGGACTTGGATTCCGTCAGCGTGGGCCTGCTGGATTATATCCGCCAGCGGATCGTAATCAGCCGCTATGTCCAGTGCCTTTGGCTCGATCTGAGAGTTGTAGTACGCATCAGCCCGTTTTCGAACCTGGACGATGAGGGCATTGAAGTTGCCCTCTTTCGCGGTGTTTACCATCTGGGTCACTTCTTCATGGCTCTTGAAGCCCGGATGGAAGGCGTCCACGTAGAGACCGCGGAATTCGGATGCGTACAACGGCGGCGATGTGCAAAGGAGTAGGATCAACAGAGAGAAGAGAGTTGCTAACTTGGTTCCATTCATGCCCAGCCTCCGGAAAATAAGTTAGATTGCTATAAACCATCTTACCAGCACAGCCTTTTCTTGTCAATCACCTTCTTTTCACAAGCAGTTTCGCGAGCCCTACACTTATATAACGGATTGGGGCGGCAAAAGGATACGGTTTTTCTATGCAAAGGAAATGACGCATTTGTGGTGAACGTACATGAGGCCGGGAGGCTGAAAACGATTTGTGAGGCGTGAAGATGGGACAATTAGCTGTCAATGGCGGAGCTAAGACGAGAACAAATGGGTTCCCAGGATGGCCGATCTCCGACGAAACGGAGGTCCAGGCGCTTGCGGAAGTCTGCCGAAGCGGGCACTGGGGCTGCCTGTCGGGTGGCAAGATCGCGGAGTTCGAGAAGAAGTTCGCCGAATTCCAGGATGCGAAATACGGCGTCTGCGTCGTGAACGGCACTGCCGCCCTGGAAGTCGCCCTGAAGGCGGTCGGAGTCAAGGCGGGCGATGAAGTCATCGTGCCCCCATACACCTTCATTGCATCGGCGAGCTCGGTCCTGACCATTGGGGCGATCCCGGTCTTCACGGACATAGACGCCGATACGTATAACCTCGACCCCTCGAAGATCGAGGCGGCGATCACCGATAAGACGAAGGCGATCCTTGCGGTCCACATCGGCGGCGGGCCGGCGGACATGGATGGGATTATGGCCGTCGCGAAGAAGCGCGGGCTGAAGGTCGTGGAGGATGCGGCTCAGGCTCACGGCGCGGCATGGAACGGCCGCCGGGTGGGGGCGATCGGCGATGCGGGGACATTCAGCTTTCAGTCGTCCAAGAACCTTACTTCCGGCGAAGGCGGGATCGTCGTCACGAACGATGACGAAGTCTATTCCACCGCGTGGTCGCTCCACAATTGCGGCCGCGTGCCTGAGGGGAAATGGTACGAGCACCGGGTGCTCGGCTGGAACATGCGCATGACCGAGTTCCAGGGGGCGGTCCTGCTGGAGCAGATGAAGCGGCTGGAGGGTCAGATGAAGACACGCGAGGAAAACGCTCTCTATCTCGACAGCCTCCTCTCGAGGATCGAGGGGATTCGGCCGCTGAAGAGGGACCCCAGGGTGACGACGCATGCCTATCACCTCTACATATTCCGCTATGATTCCAAGGGGTTCAAGGGCATCCCGAGGGCCAAGTTCATCGAGGCGCTGAATGCCGAGGGAATACCTTGCAGTGCGGGGTACGTGCCGCTCTACAAAGAGGAAGTGTTCTACGTCGAGCCGGGCGGATGCCCCATCGGGTGCGGATTCTATGGGCGGGAGATGGACTACAGCAAGGTCTCGTGCCCGGTGACCGAGAACGCCTGCGCCAACGAGTCGGTCTGGTTCGGCCAGAACATGCTCCTCGGGGATAGGTCGGACATGGATGATATTGCGAGGGCGATAGGCAAGATACGGGCTAGCGTCGGCGAATTGGCCTAATGGTCAATGGCCGGAGGAGGGATGGCATGGTCAATGGTCAAGGGTCCATGGTCATAGCGGAGGAGGGATGGGATGGAGCGGATTCGGCAAGTAGATCAGATGCCCGTTTTCAACTTGTTTTACGAGTTGGCCCTTAGTGTTGAGAAAGCGAGCCGAATGGTCGGACCGGATTTCCGCTGGCTGCGTAACCAGTGTCTTAGAGCCTCAGAATCTGTATGCGCCAATATGACGGAGGGCTTCTATTCCCAATACAGCACTGAGTACCTCCAGGCCCTTTACCGATGCCGGGGAGAGGCCCATGAAACCAAGCTTCATCTGAAGTATGCGATTGATACTGCCCAGCTTTCCGCTGAAACGGGTAGGCAGTTGCTTGAAGGCTATGAGAAAGCAGTATCCCAGTTGGGCGGTCTCATAGGAAGTATCGAGAAAAAGATCACCGATTATGGAAAGGCCAAGAGCAAGCCAGGTATGGTGAGGGAAGACTGCGGCGACTACGGTCTGCCATCGACCATTGACCATGGACCCTTGACCATGAGCGATTAGCGATGGATTACTTCGACTGCAACGCTCAAATCGGCAGGTATGGGGTTCGCCACCCCGAGGCTTTCACGACCGCGGATGAGCTCCTGAAGGAGATGGAGTACTCCGGGATCCGGGAGGCGCTCGCCTACCACTCGATGGCGAAGGAGTACGCGCCGTCGGTCGGGAACGAGATGCTCCTGAAGGAGATCGAGGGGAAGCCGATTCATCCATGCTGGGCCGTGATGCCGCACAATACGGGTGAAATGCCTCCGCCGGACGAGCTGCTGCGCCTCATGAACCAACATGGCGTGAAGGCGGTTCGGGCATTTCCGGTCGCTCAGCAATTCCGGCTCTCGGACTGGTGCGCGGGACCTTTGCTCGATATGCTGGAGGCGAAGAAGATACCGCTCTTCCTGGACATGGATCAGACGAGTTGGGAGGATGTGGCCGGCATACTCAAGGCCCATCCGCGCCTGAATCTCGTGCTCTTGCGGACATCCTATCGGTGCGATCGGATGCTATACCCGTTGTTCGAGAAGTACGAGGGGCTGGCGATCGAGGCGGCGACCTACCAGGTCACCCATGGGATCGAGGAAGTTTGCAGGCGATTCGGGGCTGAGAGGCTGCTCTTTGGGACGGGACTGCCGTTCACGGAGGCGGGTCCTTCGATTGCTCAAATCACATACGCAGAGATCAGTGACAAGGAAAAGCAGTTGATCGCAAGTGGAAATCTGCGAAAACTGCTCAGTTGGTAGAAGCATGAGTACCATCAAAGACAAAGTGGCTATGGGCCTCCTACTCACCGACGAATTGGTGATAGATTCCCACTGCCACATGGGCTACTGGGCGAACTTCAACGTCCCCAGGGGCGATGCGGCGGGGATGGTCGCGGCTATGGATCGGCTGGGCATCAAGGCTTGTGTTGCCGCTCATCACGCGTCCATTGGGCCGGATTTCCGGTTCGGGAACGACGAAGTGCTGAAGGCGATGGCGGATTTCCCGGGGCGGATTTACGGCTACGCGACCGTCAACCCGAACTACCCTGAGGAGATGGTTTCC
>DASRZD010000573.1:0-4559 GCA_035686805.1 Armatimonadota bacterium | reverse complement strand
TGATCTCCCTGGCGATCCTGGTGGCATTCGGCTTCAGCCTGGCGGTGACATTCAGGCTGCTGGCGGGCGAGCCGCTGTATTGGGAGCTGTCCACACTGATCACGGTTATGCTGCTGGGTCACTGGATGGAAATGCGGGCAGTCGGACGTGCAACGGGCGCTCTTCAGGAGCTGGCGAAACTCATGCCGGATGAGGCTGAGCGGATCAAGAATGGCGGAACGGAGGTCGTTCCGGTTCACGAGCTTCGGCCGGGCGATCTGGTGCTCGTTCGGCCGGGGGCGAAGATCCCGGCGGACGGTGAAGTCGTCGAGGGGGATTCGAGCGTCAATGAGGCGATGATCACCGGCGAGTCGCGGCCCGTCAGCAAATCGCCCGGCATGCAAGTGATCGCAGGAACGGTCAACGGCGAGGGCTCGCTTCGGTTGCGGGTGACTAAAACCGGCGACGAAACCGCCCTTGCGGGGATCATGCGCCTCGTGGCCGAGGCTCAGTCCTCTCGCTCGATGGCTCAGAACCTGGCGGATCGGGCGGCTTACTGGCTGACGCTGATCGCAATCGGAGTCGGGGCGATCACGTTCATAGTCTGGACGCTTTCAACCAGGCCGGAATCCTTTGCTCTGGAAAGGACGGTCACGGTCCTGGTCATTGCCTGCCCGCATGCGCTCGGTCTGGCGATTCCGTTAGTAATCGCGATCTCGACGACTCTCGCGGCCCGAAACGGCCTCCTGGTGCGCGACCGCCTTGCCCTGGAGACGGCTCGAAACCTGAATGTCGTCGTGTTCGACAAGACCGGCACTCTCACGACGGGCGAGTTTGGGGTCGTGGGGATTTCCTCCTTCGCCAAGGCTACGGCGGACAGGGCCGGGATGGATGAGAATCAGGCGATGGCGATGGCGGCGGCGGTCGAGCGGGACTCAGAGCACTTTCTGGCAAAGGCGATCGTTCGAGCTGCCGAGGAGCGTGGGCTGCAACTGCCCGAGGTTCGGGACTTCAAGGCGCTCCCCGGTCGAGGTGTGGAGGCGAAGGTGGATGGGCGGACGATCAATGTCGGCGGGCCTCGATTGCTGGAGTCGCTGGGACTTGAGGCTCAGAAGGAGCGGTCAGATAAGACGATCATCTATCTGGTAGTCGAGGGCAAGGTTCAGGCGTCCATCGAGCTTGCGGACGTGATTCGGCCGGAGTCCAGGGAGGCGGTCAATGAGCTGAGGGCCATGGGGATCGAGGTCGCCATGATGACCGGCGACAGCGAGGATGTCGCGCGCTCGGTTGCCGCTGAGCTGACTATCACCGAGTATTATGCGAACGTACTGCCGGAGGACAAGGCGAAGAGGGTTCAAGAGATTCGAGCGCAAGGCAGGCGAGTGGCGATGGTCGGTGATGGAGTGAATGATGCTCCGGCGCTGGTATCGGCGGACGTGGGGATTGCCATCGGTGCGGGGACCGATGTCGCCATCGAGGCAGGCGGCATAATCCTCGTGCGCAATGATCCTCGGGATGTCGTTCGCATCGTTCGGCTCAGCAAGGCAAGTTACCGGAAAATGGTCCAGAATCTGCTTTGGGCGACGGGCTACAACGTGATCGCCATACCTGCCGCGGCAGGGGTCTTCGTGTCCTATGGGATCATTCTCCCCCCTGCCCTCGGCGCGGTGTTCATGTCCGCCAGCACGGTTATAGTGGCAGCGAATGCACAGCTTCTGAGGAGGCTGAGGCTATAGGCGCATGCGGAGTAATGGAGTAATGGGATTCAGAGGGAAACCTCCAGAGTAGATGCCTGCTTAGTAGCAACATCCGCCACACGGATCGCGTGGTTGTTCGTGTCGGCGATGAAGAGGCGGTCGCCAGAGGCACAAACTCCGCCGGGCTCCCAGAGGCCGGCGTCTGGGCCGAGGAAGGTCTCGCAGAGCCGGGTCTCGGGATTGATTCGCTTGATCTTGTTGTTATAGGTGTCGGCGACGTATATGAGGCCGTCGTGATGCGCGACTCCAAGGCAGTGCTGGAGGCGGACGGCGGGCCCGACGCCATCCTTGTCTCCGAACTCGAACAAGCCCTCGCCGATTATGGTTTCAACCTTGTCTTCCTGGATATCCGCAACCCTCACTGCGCTGTTCTCGCTGTCGGCAAAGTAGAGCCGTCCATCTGCGAGTGAGAGCCCGCTCGGTTGACCGAGCGCCGACCGCTGAAGGGTGCCATCACCGAGGTCTTCCCTACCCGTGCCAACCAGGACCTCTACCTCGCCTTTCTCCAGATCGAGCGACCAGATCTGATGCATGCCGGCCATGGCGATATAAAGCATGCCATCCCCCAGCGCCAAATCCCAGGGCGAGGACAGGGCAGTCTCCAGTGCTGTGCCGCCTCGACGGTAAACACGGGCCTGCTCGCCCGTACCGGCAATTCTCTCCACCCGGCGGCTGTCCAAGTCTACTCGGCGGATGGAGTGATTCCAGGTATCCGCGACGTAGAGAAGATTATTGTCTGCCGCCATGCCATAGGGAAACCAGAACGCCGCCGACTCGAAATCCCCATCTTGGAGGCCGGGCTCACCTCGGCCGATGACGGTGTTCACCTTGCCTTCCAGATCGGTCACCAGGATGCGATTGTGACCCGTATCGGCAATGAAGAGGCGATCGTTATCCGCCAAAACCTTGCCCGGGAAGTTGAGCGTGCGCGCAGGCTCTTTGTCGCGCTCGAGGTTGACAGGCATCGGCGAGCGATTGAGCTTGCCCTCTTTGCCGAAGTCATCGGCAAGATCGGTGATGACCTCAGCGAAATCAGCGGCCTCGAATTCGCCCGCATGCGAGCCGATATAGCACCCCTCGGGATCAACGAAAACGGTCGTCGGCCAGGCAGAGACGGCGTAACTGCTCCAGATGGTGTGTTTGGGATCGCTAATAACGGGGTGGCGGATGTCATAGCCAAGAACCGCCTGGCGGAGGTTCTTGAGTTCGCGCTCGGCGGTGAACTTCGGCGAATGAACGCCGATGACCGCCAGCACGTCGGGGAATCGCTTTTCAAGCTCCTCCAACTGAGGGAGCACGTGCATGCAATTGATTCAGCCGAACGTCCAGAAGTCGAGCAGAACGATCTTGCCGTTCAGGTCCTCAGTCGAGATCGGCCGGTCGGTATTCAGCCAATCGAGGCCGGCGGGGAAATCGGGCGCACGCACGGTTCCACGTAGATTGACGCTCATCATACCTCCACCGGGATTATACCCAGATTACCTGAGTATGGGGGTATGGGCGTGTGGGAGTACGGGAGTCTACTTCTCCCCACGCATGGCCTTGATCTTCTTGGTCACCATGGGGACGATCTCCAGGCAGTCGCCCACGAAGCCGAAGTTCGCGATCTGGAAGATCGGCGCATCGGGGTCTTTGTTGATGGCGATGATGGTGTCGGACGAGGACATCCCCGCCTGATGCTGGACTGCGCCGCTGATCCCGCAGGCGATATAGAGCTTCGGACAGACGGTCTTGCCGGTCTGGCCGACCTGGTGGCAGTAGGGAATCCAGCCCGCGTCAACGGCGGCTCTGCTCGCGCCGACCGCCCCGCCGAGGGTCTTGGCAAGCTCCTCGATGACCGCAAAATTCGCCGGGTCCTGAATCCCTCGACCGCCGGAGACGATGACGTCCGCCTCGACGATGTTGACCGTAGCCTCGCACTGCTCGATGAAGTCGAGGATCTCGCTCCGAGAGCTGAAAAGCTGGGGCTTGGGGTTCAGGCGGATGACCTCGGCCTTCGATCCATTGCTGCGGACGGGGCTCATGGGGAAGACCTTATGGCGGACGGTCGCCATCTGGGGGCGAGTGTACGGGCAAAGGATGGTTGCCATGACGTTGCCGCCGTATGCAGGCCGAGTCTGGTAGAGCAAGCCGTCTTCATCACCGATCACGAGGCCGGTGCAGTCGGCGGTGAGGCCGGTGTAGATTCGGACCGCCACCTGGGACATGAACGAGCGGCCCTGGGTCGTTGCGCCCGCGAGCATGATTTCAGGCTTTATCTCGCGGACCAGGTCCGAAAGCACGCGGGAATACCGCTCGCCGTCATAGTTCGCCAACTCGGGTGCTTCGTAGAGATAGACCTTGTCAACCGGATAACCCGCGAGTTCCTTGGCGGCGTTCTCCAGGTTGTCACCCAGGACGACGACCGCGAGCTGGCTCTTCCGATCATCCGCAAGCTGCCTGCCCGCGCCGATAAGCTCATAGACGACGGGCGCGATCTTGCCCCGGAACTGCTCGCCGAATACCCAGACGTCCTTGTATGCGCCGAGGTCGTCCGCCGCCTGCTTCTCGATCTCGATGGCGATCGCCCGGAATCGGCAGGCGCTCACACAAGAACTGCAGTAGTTGCAGAGGTCGAGGTCTATAATGGCAAGCTTGTTCTCTATTGTGATGGCCGCCTGGGGGCACGATTTCACACAGAGAGTGCAGCCGTTGCACAAGTCTTCTATGACGCGGATTGACATCTATATCTCCATGTTTCCGGAGGGCGTGATTGAATCGCGCCCCTACACGATTTCCAACTCTTTCAATAACCCGGTCAGCTTGTCCGCCAGTTCGGGGGGT
>DASRZD010000572.1:0-3804 GCA_035686805.1 Armatimonadota bacterium | reverse complement strand
GAGCATTCTTGTCGGCATCCACCAGCTTTATGATCCCGGCGGCGGCAGGATATTTGGAAATCACGGCGCTCACAGCCACACGAAGCCGGCGGACGTACTTAAAGTCATCGGTCTTGAGCTCATACTTGTATGGCGGCTTGCCCTCGACGGCCTTAATGGCCTCGGTGCCGGTCTTCGCATCGAGCACGAAGAGCCTGCTCTTCGGAGGGACGGCGTCCTTCACCAGGGGCAGATCAACCGTCGCCTTCTTCTCGAATGCGGTCGGCGTAGTGGTCACCGGCTTGCCGTTCACGTCATCGTAGGCAATCCAGTAATAATAGTCCCCCGCCTCGGGAGCGGTGACCGTCGCGGTTTGGGCGGCGAATAGGGCCGACGATAGAGCTAGAATAAGAAATATGATCAGCAGCAATGATCGCAACTTTGTCCTCCTTGGACTTCAGTAATGGCATAAGGAACAGCTTCGAGGAGATCCCCGGCGATCATGCCGGTTTCTCCCAGTTCGCAAGCAGCGATATCCCCAGCCTTCCCATGAATATAGACGCCGCAGACAGCGGCTTCGAACGTACTCATGCCCTGGGCGAGCAAGCCTCCTATGATGCCGGCAAGCACATCGCCCGTGCCGCCGGACGCCATGCCGACGTTTCCGGTCATGTTGATGAACACTCGCCCGGAAGGATCGGCGATCAACGTCCGCGCGCCCTTCAACACTACAACCGAGTGGAATCGAGATGCGGCCTCGCGAGCCGTATCCAATCTATTTGACTGGATTTCAGGAATGCTCGTTCCGATCAGGCGGCTCATCTCGCCCGGGTGGGGAGTGAGCACCAGTTCGCCTTGCGGACCTTCAAGAATACTTACGTCCTTGGAAAGGCAGTTCAGGCCGTCCGCATCCACGACCGCCGGCTTATCAATCGAGCGGACGAACTCATGAACGAACCTGCAGGTTTCGTCGTGAGTCCCAAGTCCGCAGCCGAGGACAACCGACTTAGCCTTCTTACAGAACTCCAGAGCCGGCGCGACCGCTTCCGAGCTTATCGCTCGATCCGCGGTCTGAGGCAAAGGATGAGTGATCACTTCGGTGAGCTTGGCCGCCATGATGTCCTGCAAGCCTTCCGCGACCGCCAGCATCGAGAGGCCCGCTCCCGAGCGCAGGACCGCCATCGAAGCCATTGCCGCAGCGCCCGTGTAGCCCGGCGATCCGGCGATGACTACCGCAGTTCCGAAAGTGCCCTTATTCGCGTCAGGAGGCCTCGCGGGAAGCCGATCGGCGACCCACTGGTCATCCGCGACCTCGACGTTGATTTCGTCGTACAATTGCTTTGGAATCCCAATATCCCCCACAAGGAGATTGCCGACGCATGCCGCGCCCGGATAGGTCAGCAATCCTATTTTCGGGAGAGCGAAGGTTACTGTGCAGTCGGCATTGACGCAGACACCCCAAATCTCACCCGAATCGGCGTCGAGGCCGGAGGGAAGGTCAACTGCGACCGCCGGCTGGTTGGATGCGTTGACGGCATTGATCGCATCGGCCGCGAGGCCTGTGATCTCGCCCTTGAGGCCTGTGCCGAATATGGCATCCACGATCACGCATTCGGCAAGGTTTAGCTGGGAAGCGGAATTGATCCATTGAACTTGAAGGCCGGTTTTGAGGAGGATATCCAGATTGACTTTTGCGTCGCCTCGAACTTCGGCGGGATCGCCGAGAAGGTAGACGTCCACGTCCACACCGGCATCTCGCAGATGCCTGGCTGCCACAAACCCGTCACCGCCGTTATTCCCACGGCCTGCAACCACCGCGACACGATTGCCGTCAACGTCGGCGAGCAGTCCTCGAGCGGCCTCGAAGACGTGCCGGCCCGCATTCTCCATGAGCTCGATGCTCGGTACGCCGAATTCCTGGACGGCACGCCGATCAAACTCGCGCACCTGCTCGGCCGTGGCAACTTTTCCCGCTCGAAGCGGTACCGCGCATTCGAATGACAAGTTAACCACCCTCGAGGCCATTATACTACAGACAGACTTTAGACTCCAGACTTTAGACTTTAGGGGGAAACGCTCCGGGGCTGAAGTCTGACGTCTAAAGTCTAAGGTCTCCCTCTGTGACCGCTACCGCATACGCGACGGCATATGTGCGGCAATGGGAGATGCTGACCATGATCGTCCGTCCGGCGGCGATTTCGGCGGCACCATTCAGCAGCCTGACCTCAGGTTTCCCATTTTCGTCGGGGAGTATCTCCACGTCGTGCCAGGACAGACTGGCGCCAAGTGACTTCGCGACGGCCTCCTTCGCTGCAAACCTTCCCGCGAACCGCTGGACAGGGATGCCGCCGGAAAGGCAGTATTCCTTCTCTGCGGGGGTGAACATCCTGTCCGCAAACTCCGCCCGATTCTCCAGCGCCCGCTTGATTCGGCTGACTTCGATTATGTCGGTGCCAACGCCGGTGATCATTAGCATCCCTCCATTACCTTGCGTTTCGGTCTATTGGCGGTCAATTCCTTCCCGAGGGCTTGTGCCTGACACCAATTGCAGAGTAGTTTTCGGGAATACCGGGTAAACGTAATCAGTAATCCGTAATGCGTAATCGGAAGAGGCAGCGGAGATGGCAGAAACCTGGCGAGTATCCAAACTGGACGTTGATGTGAAGTACGAGGACGGCATCCCGATCATCGAGGCTCGGGGTGAGTGCGATCTTATAACCAGTCGGAGACTGAAGGATGTGGCTGAAAGTCTTATCACCACAGGGCAATGCAGGATCGTGTTCGACCTCCGGGACATGTCCTACATTGACAGCTCGGGGTTTCGGGTACTCCTGGAGGCAAAGAATGGAGTCGCCCGAAAGGGAGGAAACATCGCCCTGGTGAGTCTCACTGCCCCGGTCGAGCGTGTCTTCAATCTCCTTCGCCTCGGAGAGCTGATCATCCGCACGGATACCGTTCAGGAAGCGGTGGATCAGTTGAAGTCCATCGAGTGCCACTAAGCCGCCAGCGCATTATTTATCTGCTCGGCGAATGCCTCCTCCGGAAGAGCACCCTGGAACTGGACCTTCTCGTTGATGATCACCGTCGGGACGGCGGCGATGTCATACCTGCTCACCAGATGCGGAAACTCCGCGGCTTCGATTGCATCCGATTTGATGTACACCGGGTTCTCGATCGCCATCTTATGTGCGACCCTTACAGCGCTGGGGCAGAATGGGCACGTCGGCGTCACGAAGACCTGAATGTGAACATCCTGATCTATCTCTTTGATCCTGTCCTTGACCTTCGGCGAGAGATCGGTCGCGTTTCGAGACACGTCAATGACATCCTCGATAAGCGAGCTGAACTCGAATCCCCCCGGTATGCCGAAATACCGAACGCCCTTCGTGTCATCGGTCTGGACGATGATCGCCGGGATCTTATCAATCTGAAGATCCTGAACCAACTGATCATCAGGCGAGTATAGCCGCGGTTCGATTTTTATCTTGTCGGATAGTTGGGCGAGTTCGTTGAGCAGTTGCTCAGTCTCTTTGCAGTACTCGCACTCCAATCCCGGCTGATCCAAATCCTCCGGCTTCTTTGTGAAAGCGGTTATAGTGACCGGGTTGACCAGTTCCTGGCTGAATCGATTGCTGAGAAATTCCTTGTCCTCATCGGGTATCATGTCCATTGCACTGGCATCCTTTCTTCGTCATGCGGATGATTGTTCCGCGGTTGTTTTACCCAGTTATGGGACCGATATGACGAATATGACCTATGCGTCCTATATGTTATAATATGGGCCATGAGCCAGTATGATACCATCATCATCGGCGGAGGGCCTGC
>DASRZD010000571.1:0-9530 GCA_035686805.1 Armatimonadota bacterium | reverse complement strand
CGCTTTGACAGGCTGCCCAAATCTGTGTCAACTATGACAGATACAGGCAGGCCCTTTTCGGATCCGAGTGTCAATCCGGCCGGAAGCTCGTACTCTTCCCGATGGCTCTTCTTCCCCTTCGGCAGTTGGAGTTCATCGGCGTAGCCGGGTATGCGGACGGTAACCCGAGCTTTACCCAGCGACCGCCGGGAATCGAACTGGACGGCGAAACAGGATTCGTTGACTGGCAACACGGTAATCTGGATCGGCGGTTCCCCAGCCTCCGCTTTGACAGCCTTGACATCGCTGATGACGACCTTGACGTCCTGTGGGACTTTGTCGATGAAAATCGGATTCTGGGAAAGTCGAATCCCCGATCCTATTGCTACCTTCCCGCCGATTAAATTCGTGACTGTAGACCCCCCGGCATTCGACAAAGAGAGTTTGGCGGTTCCTGATGCGCACCATGCCACGATGGTCCGACCGCTCTTCCCCTCGAAGAGATAGGCATACACATCCTTGCCTTCGGCCAGCGGCCGAATAAGCTTCTTGCCCTCCAGAGCCTGGGTCATAGTTCGGAACGCGATGCAAGCCGGCTTGGGGCTGTGATCCCGGCGAATAATGCCGAAATTGTGCTCGTTGTAGTTGGCATCCAGGCCATCATTCCGGAAGTTGTACCAGAAAGTCTTCTGCACGACGCCCGAGGCAATGCCCAGGACATACGTGCGAACGATCATCGCCGCCTGCTTGGCTTCGCTCGATCCATTGCCGCCGACATTGGTAGGCCAGCCGATCTCCGTCATCCAGATCTCCTTGGGCTTGCCATACTTGCGGATCAGTGCGTCTGCTTTCTGAAGTTCGGCCATCAGGTCGGTTTCCTCGGGAGTCGGCGGATAGCGGTAAGGGTGGATGGAGAGGATGTCCATCTCGTCAAAGCCGCCAAGCTGGAAGACTCTCTCGATGAATCCCAGATCAGTGCCGGCGGTGCAGCACCCGATCACCTTCGCATTGGGGTCCGCCTCTTTTATGGAATCATAGGCGGCTTTCATGAGCTCGGCGTATTGCTCTACCGTTCCTGTCCAGAAGCCAATGTTCGGCTCGTTCCATATCTCCCAGTAGTGAATGCGGTCCTTGTAGCGATTGACGACCGTCTTCACATAGTTGCAATAGTCTTGAATGCCTTCAGGAGTGTGCGGCTTCGCCCAGGGTGACCAATAGCAGAGCAGGCCGAAGATGCTTATCCCGTGTGCTGTCGCCGTGTCTACCGATTTGTCAAAGCGCTCGAAATGCCATTCGCCCTTTTGAGGCTCGACATGCCCCCAATTGAACTCATCGCGCATCCATTTCACTCCAATGGATTGGGTGATCTGCGCCGGCTTGTCCATGTCATCGACCGCCCACCGCTGGCCCAGGTAGATCCCCATCCCAAACGGCGAATCGGGCAGCAGCTCGGACGTCCCACCCGGCTTCAACTCGACGATGCTTGTTGGAATCGTCTTCGTCACCCGAATGGTAGTGGGATCTGAGACAGCCTGTGTGCCCGGTCGCACCTTGAGAGGCTTGGACGGTTCGCCCTGGACATTGTCAACCGGAACATCGGCGTCAAGGCGGATGTCACAGAGCTTGATTCCATTTTTGGAGACCTTCAGTCTGCGGTCTAAGCTCCCGCCTGCTGGAATGCCGATCTGCTCATCCCCCGAATCCAACTCCTTGCCGAAGAAATCAGTTACGCGCCAGGAATATCTTGCCTTGACATCCCAGGGCAGAATGCTCCTGCATGTCATAGTCAAAGTGTCCGCCGAACTACCTTGCTCTCGAGGGGTCAGCTCGAAGGAAATCCCCTGATCCAGAGGGATCTCCGTTTTCGCCTTTAGATTCAGAAGCCGAAGGCTGGTGTTCTCGCCATTGTGGTCAACGATTATTTCAATGAGTTTGATAGGCAGTCGGACTACTCCGTCATTCGGCCCCTGGAAATGGAACCATTGCGACATGTCGCTGACGTCAACGTTGACAGTGTTCACGCCGTCCGAATCCAGGCGGGCAATCTCCTTCTGGAAGCACTGCCCCTGAGAGTCCGCGAACCTGAGGACAATCGGATGACCTGAGCGGTTTGACTCATATGTCAGGCTAACCTCCTGAGGTTTGCCGGGAATCGTCAGGTCGGTGCGCAGGCCTACGTATCCCGGCATGCCGGTGAAATCGCAGGTGAGGATGCGATCCTTAAAGCGGGTATTGCCTGTGTTTCCCTGCAGGCTGGTGATGCGCCAGCCGGAGGCGCCTTGGAAGTCTGTCACGACATACTCTGTGACCAACTTGTCTTCCGCGCAACTGGGGATTGTCAAGCTTGACATGCAAAAGACTGCTAGTATTGTGGCGAAGATGCCATAGGCGTTGTGGAACACGGGCGCTCCTTCACAGTAGAGTTACTTGTAGGTTAGGCGAGGCTTATGCAATTCCCTTCGGGGTATCAGCGGCCGAACATTCGCCGGTACCAGGGCTTCTTCTCTATGATTTCATCCTGCATGGCCTTGGCCGGCATCAGCGCCTTCATCTCTTCTTCCAGCGCTTCGACTTTGCCCTGAAGAAACCCGACTTGCCCGGATCGCTGCTCCAACTGGTAGTGCAGGTCCTTGGTTTCCTTTCGGAGGTCTCGAATCTGCTCCCGGAAAGTATCCATTACATACTTGATACTGACCGACTCGCCATCATCTATGCCTGTGATTCCGGCGATTCCCGGCTCGCCGCCGTCACGCCCTTCGAGCAATTGGCCGTCCACCAGGATCTGCGGGCCTGCCGATTTGGTTGGCTGCTCGCTGAAAGCAAGCACCTCGTCCGTGCGGAACATGAGCTTGATACGCCCATCAACCGGTGTCGGCTTGGCCTTCAACCTTCGCTCTTTGACATAACGGCGGACCTGGCGGTCGCTTTTCCCTAGAGCTTTGGCTACCTGGCTGATCGGCATGTCGTAGACAGTGTCATTCATCTTCCACCTCACGTTTATGAGTTAGGACTGAGACATGAGATCGAGTATACGCATGAGGTCTTCATCATCGTAGAACTCGATCTCGATCCTGCCCCTGCTATTCGAGAGCCGGTTTATGGACACCTTTGTGCCCAGAAAACGGCGTAGTTTGTCTTCGACGTCAATCAGGTTAGGGTCGTCATGTCTATGACGGGTTTCACGTGCAACTGATGTCTTAGACGGCTTGGTGTCATTGCGACACAATCGTTCGGTGGCACGAACACTGAGTCGGTGTGCCACGACTTTTTCCCAGACTTGGACCTGGACATCCGCGTCGGAAACCGAGAGCAGTGCCCTCGCATGTCCTTCAGTGATCTCATCCTTGTCGAGGCTCTCCAGGACCTGGGGCGGGAGATTCAGCAGCCGGAGTGTGTTTGTGATCGTGGGCCGCTTCTTACCTACGCGATCGGCTACCTCCTCCTGGGTCATACCGAAGTCATCGATCAGCCGCCGATATGCCTGAGCGCACTCCAACGGCCTGATGTCCTCGCGCTGAAGATTCTCGATCAGCGCCACTTCCAGCGACTGGAGATCATCGAGTACTCGGACAACCGCAGGAATGCTGTGGAGGCCGGCCTGGATACCTGCCCGAAATCTGCGCTCGCCGGCAACAAGCTCATAGGTATCCTCATCCACCGGCCGAACAATGAGCGGCTCGAGGACCCCATACTCGCGGATGGAATGCGCCAGCTCGTCCAGCGAGTCTTCGTCGAAGTGCTTACGGGGCTGATTCGAGTTGAGGCGTATCTTGCTAATGTCTATGACAGAGAGGATCTCGACCGGCTGAGGGGTATCGTCGAGGCTGTCCAACTCGTAGCTCATTTTCCCTCCCTGGTTGTCATTGACGTCTTACTGGACACCATTTCAACCAGGCGCATGAATAATCCTTCTATTGCCGGCGAAAAAACAAAAAGGCTGCCAGAAATAGCAGCCTTTTCATAGTGAGTGCTGTAAACTGATAGTTATCGCGTCTTGTCCGCCTTCATCCTGCGGATCATCATGTCTGCGATCTCCTCCCCAGAGACCTTGTACTCGCCCTTCTCGATCCGCTCTTTCAACTGCATGACGATGTCCTCTCGAACATCCGGAGCAGCCTTCACCATCTCGACTACCTTTGCGACTTCATCCGCATCAGGCTCGATCGTCTTGGGCAGCGATTCGGGAGCGATTTCCTTGAACTCGAGATCGGCCTTCTTCCCCGTCGGCCGATTATCGAGCAACCTTGCCACTTCCAACGCCGAAATCTGCATCCAAGTCCCTCTTTCCCGGGAGCCTGACACACAAAAAGGCAAGCTCCCGAAGTTCAAGGTCGGCGGCCAGGCTGTCATTCCCGTATGCCCATGCGGCTCGGGGTTAGACCCTCGGCTTTGCGTCCTCATCTTTCGAAGAGTTTGCCCTTATCGCGCTTGTTATTCTATTCCTTAATGTCATTATCGGCAGGCAGACAGAGTTTCTTCAGGGCCGATTCCGACTTTTTTCAAAGCTTCCGAGTACGGCTAATGTACCAGAATCAGGCCATTTTGTCAATCGTCATGCGCCGCACGGAAGGGATGGGGCGGCATTATCGCCAATTCTCTAACGTAGACATCGTGAACCGAAATGATGGAATCGCCCAGACAATTGCATATGGTGATCCGCGACTTGGCGAACCTGCCGGATTTCGAGGTCCCCGAAGGCTATGCTCTCAGGACCTATCTGCCGGGTGACGAGCAGGCGTGGGCGGATATCATGAATACGGGAATTGGGGAGTGGACCGCCGAGAAATGCCGCGAGCGCCTGATCACCCAGCCCCAATTCCTGCCTTACGGCCTGTTCTTCGTGACCTTTCAGGGGAAGCCGGTTGGTTCGGCGTGCGCCTGGAGGAAATCCCTTGACGAGTGGAAAGTCGGCATCTTGCACATGATATGCGTGCTCCCGGAGCATCGAAGCAAGCGACTAGGTTATGTCCTCAACCTGGCGGTTCTGCATTATTTCCGTGACCACGGATTTGGAGAAGCCTGGCTCTCGACCGACGACTTCCGAATCCCGGCGATCAAGTCGTACCTGCGAATCGGATTCGAGCCCCATGTCTTCGACGACCTCCACGAGAAGCGCTGGCAGGAGGTTCTCCGGAAGATTGAGTCCTAGCCATCCTTGACACTCCGAGGTCTCCGTTCCTACAATGAGTCATCCATATGGAGGATGACCATGCGCTTTGATGAGTTCCAACGCCCCGAAAGCATACTGCGGCCTGCGCCGTTTTGGGCGATCAACGACCGGATCACGCCTGAGGAGACGGCTCGTCAGATGGCCGACATGATCGAGGTCGGTTTGTCGGGAGGGTTTTTCCACTCTCGGGCCGGGCTGACGACCGACTACCTTGGCGAGGAGTGGTTCGATTCCATGAACGCCGCACTCGAAGTGGCGAAGGAGAAGGACGGCTACCTGTGGCTCTACGATGAGGATCTCTGGCCGAGCGGGAATGCAGGTGGTCAGGTCGCTGGGATGAAGGACGAGTATCGGGCGGCGGGCCTTCAGGCGGAGTTCGTGCCTGCGGGCGAGGAAGCCCTTCCCGATGGCGAGGACGAGCCGAAAGCTGCATACCTTGTCATCGGACGTCAAGGTGTCAAGGTTGACGGATTCGAGCGCATTGATGTCCAGGAGGCGCGAAATCGTAGCGATGCCGAGCGGCTGCTTTTCCGCCGGCACCATTCGGAAAAGACCCCTTGGTGGGGTGGAGAATCCTACGCAAATCTGCTGAATCCCGAGGCCATGCAGGAGTTCATCCGACTCACCCATGAGAACTACAAGCGTCACCTGGGCGACGAGTTCGGAAAACGAATTCCCGGGATCTTCACAGACGAGCCCCATGTCCGCCAGTCTCACAATGCCCTCGCGTGGTGGGAAGGCCTGCCGGATGTCTATGACAAATGTCATGGACGCGACTTCTGGTCCGACCTCCCGTACATGTTCCTGGACGGCCCGGAGTCGCGTAAGATCCGCCTGCTTGTCCACCGCACGATTCTGAAGCAGTTCGCCGAGGCGTACAGCGAGCCGCTGTTCAAGTGGTGCGAGGCGAATGGCCTGGAGCACACCGGTCACTACTTGATGGAGGACACTTTCGAAGGTCAGATTTCATGTCAAGGTGGAGGTGTCATGGCACTCTACCGCTACCATCAAGCACCCGGGATTGACCACCTTTGCAGGTGTGTTGACCCCATGCTTCTCACGGCGAAGCAGGTCGGTTCGGCAGCCAGACAGCTTGGGAGAAAGAGGATTCTCACGGAGATATTCGGCTGTTCACGGCATACCAATACATTCGAGGATTTCAAGTGGATCGGCAACTTCGACCTCGTGCTGGGCACGACATTCTTCTGCCCACACCTGACCCTTTACTCCACTCGCGGCCGCAGGAAGCGTGACTACCCGCCAAACTGGAATTACCAGCAGACGTACTGGCATGAACTGCGCCCGCTCAACGACTACTTCGCGAGGGTGGGGTATGCGTTGACAAGTGGGAAGGCGAAGCCCGATGTGCTCATCCTTCACTCGATTGAGAGTGGGACGGCGGGCCATCGGCTGGGACTCAATCCGCCGAGAAGTGTCGCGGGCGTTGACCGGCAAGTCGAGATGCCGGTTGATCTCCCGGGCGAGGATTACGGCCCGGCTCGACATTTCGATCAGATGCTGAAACGCACGCTAGACGCCGTCCTGAACGCCGGCTATGACGCCGATCTTGGAGATGAGACTTACCTGGAGGATATGGGCTCAGTAGACGGGAGTTTGTTCCGCATCGGTGAGATGGCCTACCCGGTTGTGATCGTGCCGCCGTCGCAAACCTGGCGGCCGAGGACGTTCAGCATGCTCAAGGAGTTTGTGGCAAACGGCGGCAAGCTCCTGATCCTCGGGCGGCTGCCGAATGAGATGGATTGCGAGGATGCGGCGGATCAGTGGAAGGAGCTGGAGGAGTCGCCGGGGGTTCAGACCATTCCTTGCGGGGCGAGGCACATTCAGGAGGCCCTGGACAAGATCGCTCATCGGACATTCTCCCTTCGAGGGCCGGATGGCCATGCCGTGCCTAAGACCTACCTCCAGCATCGGGTTGATGGCGATCAGGAGACGTTTTTCATCGTCAACTCGGATCGAGATCGCTCGCATGACTATGTGCTTACCGTCTTTGGCAGCGATATTCCCCTGGCCGAATGGAATCCTCTTGATGGCTCAAGGCATGGACTGGCGACCGAAAAGGTGGGCGATCATATGCGGTATGCGTTCACTCTTCCCCCCGGGGGTTCCAAGCTCATTGTCATGGACAATGATGCCCCGCCTGCCGTCCACCATGTCAACCTTGACAAAGGAGATGTCATCCGCCTTCCCGAGGGATGGCGCTTCAAGCGGTCTGAGGAGAACGTCCTGGTCATGGACCGGCTGGATGCGTCGGTTGACGGCGGGAAGTCCTGGCTGGGCCAAGATCTTGAGTTCCGGGTTCGCCGCAGACTGGCCGAGCATTTCGGCACCACCGCCGCCCTCCAGTGGCAGCCCTGGGTCGCAATCCGAAAAGGTATCTTCAACGGCAAGGGCGGGGATGTCATACTGCGCTATACCTTCAGAAGCGCGATTGATCACCCAAAGAGTGCCTATCTGGTCATTGAGAACCTTGACAAAGGCCATGTCATAGTGAATGGCAAGGATGTCAGGGCAGGCCAGGCCTGGCAGTGGGACCATGCTTTCGGCAAGGTAGAGATCACCGACCTGGTATGTAAAGGGCAGAATACGGTTGACTTCCGATTTCCGTACGACTTCCTCAGTGACGTGGAGCAGGCGTACATCGTCGGCGATTTTGGTGTGCGCCTGTCGAATCCGTATGAGGGAGAGATCATTAATGAGCCCGCCGAGCTGTCGAACGGCTCGTGGCTGGAGCAGGGGTATCCGTTCTACTCGGGCAATATGACATATATGACATCGGTTGACATACCCGGCGACGGCAAGCGGACGTTTCTGAGGCTGAACCGTCCGTCGGGAATCCTGTATGCGATCCGGGTGAATGGCAAGGACGCTGGCAAGATACTATGGCGGCCGTTCGAGTTGGAGCTCACGCCATGCTTGCAGGCGGGCCGGAATGAACTGGAGATAGAGGTGATTTCCAGCCGGCAGAACACGTTCGGCCCGCTTCACGAGCGGGAAGGCGACGACTATATCGGGTGCGGCCCAGGTAACTTCGAGGCCGAGGGCATGATCCGCGAGGAGTTCAGCCTATTTGATTACGGTCTCCTCGGCGGCGCAGAGCTTATCAGGGTGTAAACACGGAGACACGGAGGACACGGAGTGGAAGCGAAAGACAAATCGGTGCTGAGAGAGCTTGCCGAGCAGGTCGCTGAGATCGGTGCGCATCCCAGGCAAGCCGAGCTTCGGGAGTTATGGAGGCGGCATAATCGCCTGGAACGGGTCAGGCCGCTGGTGCTCATCTCGCCGGAAGGAGCATGGGAAGAAATCCTGCCGCGCTGCATACTTCAGTGCACGAACGATTTCGCCCGCCATTACGAATGGCATCTCCGCAGCCTCATCTACCGCTCGGAGCATTTCCGCGACGACTGGGTGATCGAGCCGCATATCAAGGTCGGGCTTGTCTGGTGGACGACCGGCTGGGGGCTGGATCCGGGCTACATCCGCAGTGAGATGCCCCGGGGCGCATGGCACCTCGACCCACCGATGAAGGAACTTGAGGACCTGGAGAAGCTCAAATTCCCGGAATTGGTAATCGACGAGGAGGCCACTCAGCGCAACTTTCAGACAATCCACGATGCAATCGGCGACATCCTTGAAGTCAAGATGCACAGGCATATCTTCGCATGGTCATTCACCGGGATGGCGAATGTCTTTATGTACCTCCGGGGGCTGGATCAGATGATGTGGGACATGGCCGAGCGCCCCGAGTGGGTTCACAAGGCGATGTCTTTCCTAGCCGAGGGCATGGCACTGATTCTGGATCAGGCGGAAGCATATGACAAGCTCGATCTGGTCAACACTGATGAGTACATCGCCTCGGGAGGACTCGCATACACCGATGAGCTCCCTGGGCCGGGTTTCAAGGGCCGAGTGCGCCTCCGGGACCTCTGGGGATTCGGGGAGGCGCAGGAGCTTGTCGGGGTCTCGCCGTCAATGCATGAGGAGTTCGTCCTACAATACCAGCGTCGGCTGCTCGATCGGTTTGGCCTGAACTGCTATGGATGCTGCGAGCCTGTGACAGACCGGCTGAAGTATGTATTCAAGATTCCGCGACTCAGGCGGATTTCGATCAGTCCGTGGGCCGACCTCCGAATCGCCGCCGAGGAATTGCAGGATAAGTACGTCTTCTCCTGGAAGCCGAATCCCGCTCAGATGTGCGGCGACTTCGATCCTGAGAGGGTTCGCAAGAACATTCGCGAGGCGCTCGATGTTACCAAGGACTGCGTCGTAGAGATTGTGCTGAAGGACACGCACACCGTTGACAGTCATCCCGACCGCTTTGACACATGGGCCCGAATAGCGGAAGAAGAGGTGGGCGGGCTGG
>DASRZD010000570.1:0-2638 GCA_035686805.1 Armatimonadota bacterium | reverse complement strand
TCGAGGCCATCCGCGTCGAAGCAAAATACCGCAACCATAAAAGCCCGTAGCCGGGGTGGGTTATCTTCCCCGGCTACTTTTTGGGCTAATTCGGGGCGACAGGAGTAGGGGTCGCCGATAGCCCAAGAGGAGATAAATCTGACGGCCCGGCAGCGGGAGGAGGGGAGCACGGTTCTTCTGGCTACTGCCGAGCCGCTAAATCCCTCAAGGCACGTCAGAACCGCTTGCTGATCGGCGTGAAGTAGAAGCTCAGTTCATAGTCTTTAATCCACGTCAGCCCTGCCGACGCCGAGCCTATCACATGCTCGATCATCAGACTACTGCCGATGGTGCCCTTGTTGATCCTCAATGGCACGCTGATGTCCTCTGCCAGTCCTACCGCGTCAATCGTCCAGCTAAGAGTCGCTTCCCCCGCCTGTTTCGAGGCCAGCTTGAACGGCACGATGTATGCCAGCGCGTCCATGTCATGTTGGATGGATGTCAGATAGCCGGCCCGCAGCCGAATGCTGTCCCAGATACTCGGGTTCTCGACGGCCGATGCCGGCACGTCCAGCGCCTGGATCGCGACGGCCTCTATGGCCACCCCTGGCGTAAGCGCCACCGGCTCGCCGATGGGGATCGCCAGCTCCCAAGTCTGGCCCACCGCCGAACCTGCGAGCGTAAGAATCATCAGAATCAGAATCAGAATCGCTCTCATGATCTCACCTCCTTTCCCTGGTAATGGACTCCCTCTAGCTTTCGCCCGTATTTGAACCAGGATGCCTTCCGGGTCATGATCGCCACCTTGCCGACCTTGCCGCCGACCGCCCCGATCGTATGCTTGCCATCACCCAGGGACATCTCAACGTGATCGGTCTGATCTTTCGAGTTGACGTGAAGCAGCAGGCAGCCGGCTGTTTTCATCGCCTCATCAGTCGTGCAAGGCTTCGTATGTTTCGAGTTGACCTGGAAATAGCTTCCGTGCGGCAGTAGGATTCCAGCTTCACCTGTGAGCATCGGAGCGCCGCGGCAGATCAAGAAGGTAAAACCAGAGCAATCCAGCGCATCCGGCCTGCTCACAAGCCGCTCGTTATCCTTGCCGACATCCCAGACTCGATAGCAGAAGCCGCCGGCCCGCTTGTTGACGAGTTTGGCCTTTGCGGCCATGCGATATTTGACGCCCAGGAACTTCTTGCCATATTCGAGAATCCAGGAAGCGGCTATCCGAGCCATCTCACACCTCCGATAGTTCTTTGATCGTCAGGAATCCCCGCCGGATCGCCCAGCATCTAAAGTCCGCCCAGCACGTCGGCATGGAATCCTTCCAGCCAAAATACTTGTCCGCCCGCTTGGTGATCTCGCGCATGAGGGCCAACCCGCGAGGCAGGCAGGCCAGCATCGCGGCCCGCTTCAACCCGCGATAGTTTTTGCGAATCATCTCCTTGATCTTTGAGCGCACAAAACCGAGTATCTTAGATTCTTCCTCATCATCCTTGTAGTCAACCGCCTCG
This sequence comes from Armatimonadota bacterium, assembly GCA_035686805.1. Taxonomy (GTDB): domain Bacteria; phylum Armatimonadota; class UBA5829; order DTJY01; family DTJY01; genus DASRZD01. The sequence goes on along the minus strand of DASRZD010000570.1, from coordinate 1,148 downwards.
CTAACTACGAGGACGCCGGGGATCTCAATGGTGATTCGTGCTTCTTTCATTTCCTGCCTCCTATCTTCATCTTTGCTTTTGCCTGCTTCACTGCTTCCGCAATGACGTTTGGGATCGGCACTCCGCAACCTCCCGCATGTTCAAAGATGCTCGCGATCTCCAGCAGGCTCAGGTAGCCGATGAATCCGATCCGGATTCCGTTGAAGCCGAGCGCTTTGTCCATCTGGACGCCCACCGCGATCAGCACGAAATAGACCATCTTCGTGATCGCTCCGGTGACGGCTTTATCACGATTGAACCACTTGCGCTTCTTCTCACGGGCCTCCACGCAGCTATGCGCCAATCCTGTTATGACATCGAACACGATCAGCAGCATCAGCGCCGTGAGCTGCCTGTCCAGCCCCCCCAACAGCGCAACTCCGAGCGCCGCTAGCGTTTGAACCCAGTACAGAATCGTCGTGTCCCTCATCGTTCGTCCTTTCAGTGCTATTTATCCGGCTCATGCCGGTACATGCCACGTCAGGCCATTGTCCGCGGACCAGCGGGTGCAGATCTCGCTTTCGTCATCGCGATAGGTGATGACCCAGATATTCCGAGCGTCCATCGAGACGTCCAGCCCGAACGCCTGCTCGGAGGCGGCGACGACCATCGTGGGCGTGGAGAGTGTCTGGCCGTTATCCGTGGATCTCGCACACCAGATATTTTCGCCGCTATAGAACGCAATGAGCATTATCCCGGTGAGCGGATGAACCCGCGCCCGGGCGTGAGTGCCGGTAATAGTCATGGGTGTCACCTCGCTTATGGTTGCAAAATCGTCCTTGCTCTCCACGAGCCGCAGGGCAGTGCCGACGTTGTAGACGATGCCCCAATGCCGGCTGGAGGACCCGAATCGGCACAGTGACGGCTCTTCGCCGCTGATGCCGAGCGCGATCGGCGACTCGAAGCTCTTGCCCCAATCGTTCGTTCGAGCCACGTACAGATCGCCGTCCGTATCATAGGCCGCGAATCCGACGCCGCTGAGCCGATCGATGAGGAGGTCAATGCCGACCGCGCCGGCAGCCGCCTCCGCCGAGAAGCAGAGCCGCCCCCAATGCCGAGTGGCAGGCGAAAACGAGCCGCTGACGTTGTAACATTCCGCAGTCATCGCC
>DASRZD010000569.1:0-2940 GCA_035686805.1 Armatimonadota bacterium | reverse complement strand
TCTCAGTGGCTGGATCGCGCACTTAAATTCTCAATACGATGAACATAATCCAAACGACCAGTTCGGCCTAGGTATGTAACGGCTCATTACAGTAATATGGCCGGCCGAAAAGCGACGTAAATACTTGACAGCGAAATGAATAATAGCGTGATGATCGATGGAATAATGTTCCGGCCGCTTAGCTCTGGTTGCTCGAGGCAATTGGATGGCTCTGCCGGTTCGACGTGCTGTGCCCTAACGATCGATCGTAATTTCGTCTGATGCCCAATCTCGCTGTCCATCCCCACTTGGCAAAGGAGAGCCGTAAGCGTGGGAAGCTCCCCTCTTGACGAGGGCGATTGATCCTTATTAGGTGTCCGCTTATTTTAGGTGGACACCTATTCGGTTCTTAAGCGGCTTCTGCTGGCTCTGACTGGAGATCTGCAGCCAGGTTCCAGGGCAAGAGCTCGCCGATGCGGTTGATCGGATGCTCGGCGATCCGTGCCAGGACGGTGCGGAGGTAAAACGATGGATCGAGTCCGCAGAGCTTGGCGGTGCCGATGAGGGTGTAGAAGGAAGCAGCGCGCTCGCCGCCGGAATCGGCGCCAAAGAACAGGTAATTCTTCCGTCCGATCGAGACCGCCCGCAAAGCCCTTTCGGCGGCGCTATTATGTGTGCCTTGCTAAGGTACATCATCCTCCCCGGTGCGAATCCGGGCCGGCTACCTCTCGCTCCAGCCGGAAACACTCAGGGCGGATCAGGAGGCAACGAATGGTCTGAAGCACTTTGAGAAAAGGCTCCGTAACGGGAGTCAGTGGTCCCTGCGGGCCGTAACGCGAGTGAACGTTGAGCAGGCCCCGAAAAGAGCAGATGTGGAAGCCGACTCGCCATAATAACGAGGAAGGCCGATGTCGCAGGCGAAGCGAGCGAGATACGCAGCTTGTGATTCCACCGGGGTAGTGACGGCGGCACGCAGGGGAGATGGAAGATGTGCAACAAGGGAAGTCCGCTGCCGTGGCAAGGAAGAGACTTCCGAGCCAACCGCGAATCCGTGAGGACCAGCGCGGGCGACGGCGGATGGCGGATGGGTTCGTAGTACCGAGGAAGCTGGGTAACGCCAGTGGAGGGAAGGAGCCCTGACCCAACCAGAGCCAGGGAAAGAGCGACAGCCGGGGGATTGACAGTGAGTCTACCAACGCCAGAAAACAAGGTTGCAAAGCTCCAGACCTCGCTACAGACGAAAGCTAAGGCAGAACCAGTCTTTCGTTTCTACGCATTATGGGACAAGATTCACCGCGAGGACGTACTTCAGGAAGCCTACCGGCGCTGCCGCCTGAACAGGGGCGCGCCGGGAGTGGACCGAGAGACGTTCGAGGGGATTGAGGCCCAAGGGCGTGAAAAGTGGCTGGATAAACTGCAGCAGGAGTTGCGCGCCAAGCAATACCGGCCACAGCCCCTGTTGCGCGTATGGATTCCCAAGAGCAATGGCGGACAACGGCCACTGGGCATCCCTTCCATCCAGGATCGTGTGGTCCAGATGGCAGTGGTGCTCATCATCGGGCCAATCTTCGAGGCAGACCTGCTGCCACAGCAGTATGGATTCCGTCCCGGAGTAGATGCCAAGATGGCTGTGCGACGAATATTTTGGCACGTAACGCAGCACGGTAGGCGAGAAGTAGTAGACGCCGATCTACGCGACTACTTTACTTCGATCCCGCATACCTCTCTGATGCGCAGTCTAAGTCGGCGGATTGCTGATGGTAAGTTGCTCCATCTTATCAAGAGCTGGCTTACAGCTCCGGTGGTGGAGTATGTCGGCAGACGTCCGGTGCGGACCACTGAGGCACGACGGAGCAAGCGCGGCACGCCGCAGGGATCACCAATTTCCCCGCTGTTGGCCAACTGCTATTTCCGCCGCTTCTTGCTGGCTTGGCAACAACACGGCCATCAAGAACAACTCGACGCCTATGTCGTCAACTATGCGGATGATTTCGTGATCTGCTGCAAGCGCGGCAACGCGCAGGCAGCGATGACGCGAATGAACGCATTAATGACACGGTTAGGGTTGACGGTGAACGAAGTCAAAACTCGGATCGCATGTTTACCCGAGGAATCTTTTAACTTCCTCGGATACACCTTCGGTTGCTTTTACAACAAAGAAGGGCAATCCTATCTGGGGACGCGCCCCTCTCAAAAGGCGATCAAGAGCCTGCTCACAAGAATCCATGAACGGACCTCGTCGCAACGTTATGCGGATCATCCTGAGGAAGTGGTCTCCTACATCAACCGGCAACTACGCGGCTGGTGTGGCTACTTCGACCAAGGGCCGGTCATGAAAGTTTATGGCCTCATTCGCAAGTACACGGAGCGGCGGGTCCGGCGATGGTTGGTCAAGCGTAGAGGGGGCCGAGGCACGGGATACCGTCAGTTCTCAGATGCGTATCTGTATCAAAAGCTCGGTCTATATGCCATTCCTCTACGTCGCGCCGACCTGCCAAGCGCGAAGGTCTGAGGATGGGAGAAAGCCGGATGCGGGAAATCTGCATGTCCGGTTTGACGAGCGGGAACAGGAAACAGAGCCATGCCAAGTCGGACTGAGGCGGCGGAGCGAAAGCTCAGTCAAGCAGCCACCGGAAGGCTAACGCCACTGCGCCTGTTCTCGACTCTACCGATCTCCAGCAGACCATCATCGAGATAGCGCGTGAGCGCGCGCCAGTGGGATAGCGCATACCGGATGGCACCGGTGGTGTCGCTCTTGCCAGAAAGGGAGCGCAGCATCTTCTCCATCCACTGACGGAGGTCGTCGAGGATCGGTTTAGCCTGGGCTTGTCGAACGGAGCAGCGGAGATCCGGCGGTTTTCCGCGGACCTGTTCTTCGATCCCATAAAGTGCGCCGATACGGTTGAGTGCTTCTGTCGTGATCGGCGATCGGTGCGTGACGTGGATGTCGTGGAACTTGCG
>DASRZD010000568.1:0-3848 GCA_035686805.1 Armatimonadota bacterium | reverse complement strand
ATAATACTCCTTTCCCTCGATTGTCCGCCACTTCGCATGACCGCCCTCCGGCGGGAGCCGCCGCTCGATCGCTATGAGGTCGGACGGCCAGGCGTAGTTGATGTTATAGTCCTTCTGGTCACTGATGCCGGAGTTCATCATGATCACCGTCTCGGGCTGCAGCTCGGCGATGTGCCGGTAGAGGAACGTCCGGTATCCCCGGCCGAGGAGTCCGGGGATATCAATCCACACCTCGGCAATGGGGCCGTATCTGGTGAGGAGTTCGGTGATCTGCGAGGTCACGTAGTCATGGTAGAGGGAGGTCGTGAAGGGCTTGCCGGGCCGGCCCGAGCCCCACATGTTGCTCTCCAGCCTGGTATGATTGTCCCACGAGCAATAGTACAGGCCCGGCTTGACGCCTCGCCTCTCACACGACTTGACGAACGCTCCCACAACGTCTGTCTTGTCCCCGCTGTTCGCCACCGTATAATCCGTCTGATCGCTGGACCAGAGGCAGTGACCGGCGACGTGCTTCGCGGTCAGGACGGCGTACTTCATGCCCGAGTCTCGCGCGACCGACATCCATTGATCGGTGCTTAGGCGATCAGGCGCGTAGGCAGTCGGAGGCGCAGTGCCGTCCGGCTTCTCCGCACCCAGGAACGTGCTCATCCCGAAATGGATGAACATCCCATATCCGAGTGCTTCCCACTTCTGCAGTTGAGAGATGCTCAGCCTCTGCGAGCCCTTCCCGGTCTTCCCCTGGGCCGTGTCCAGGCTCATTACGCCGACGGCGGCAAGGCCGAATGCACCCTTGAGCAATGATCGTCTAGTTACCATAATCGAACCCTCGTGCCCTGACTGTCTGACTCATAGCACGCCAGGGCCAATCTTAGCACGTCCCACCTTTCAGGCGGATCATCCGGGCGTACGAACCTCCCTCATGCACCAGCACGAGTGTTGACTTGTCCCATTCGATGGTCTTGTTCATGGCCGCCTGCCCGGAAGAACATAGACTACACAGAAGGAAAAGGATGACACAGAAGAAAACAATTCTAGCCATAATGCTGCAGCCCTACGATGGCAATTGTCAGCCCCGAGTATACCATGAAGCCCTTGATTCCCGTCCACAGGAGCATCCAGACCACGGTGAGATAGTCCCGCCTAAGCCACGCCTCGGCGGTATACAGCGCGGATCTGGCAAGATAGCCGGAAACCGCGCTAGCGAAGAAGAGACCGAATGCACGTACACCCCATTCAGCGCGGCCGGGCACGATAGCCATGAAGACGAACGATGCCGCTGCCGGGCCGATGCTCCATCGGGCCATGACGGGCGCCAAGCGGTCGGAGCGTCTGCGTAGGTCCTGAATCCGCCTGAGGCGAGAGCCACGAACTCTATGCTCCATCTGATCATTCAACTTGGATCCTCTTCCCGTGACTATCCGACTCGTAGCACGCCAGCACCATGCGCAAGACATCCCGTCCTTCTTCGGCGGCGGCGATGGGCGGTCGCTTGCCGAGTAGGAAGTCGGCGATCGGCTGGGCAAGGTTCGCGATCCGCTCGCCCTGACCCCTGATCTCCGGGAGGTCGCTGATGGTCCAGCCCTTTCCCTGCAAGTACCACTTGAGCTGAGGAGCATCAGGCGGGCGAACGCTGTTACTCGGGCCGTCGCCATAGTTGCCGACGATCAGGCCGTTCTCGCAGAGTATCTCCAGCGTATTCTCGCCGGCGACCGCCACGAATGAGCACGAGACTTCGGCAAACTTGCCGTCGGGATACCGGAACACCGCGATGGCATTGTCATTCGGGACTTTAGGATTGAGGAGCGTGCCCAATTCGCAGAAGACGCTCGACGGCTTCCCCAGCAGCCAGTAGATGAAATCAATGGCATGGGCGGCATCGTCTGCGAAGATATCGCGATTGAGCTCCGGCTTCACGTGCCACATGTTCTCGAAATCCCTCATGTGCTGGGTCGCGAGGCAATGCCGCCGCCGAACCTGGAAGACTTTGCTGAACTCGCGACTCTCTAGGAGAGCCTTTGCCTGGAGGTTGTGCGGATCAACGCGCATCTGCCAGGCAAGGGTGAACGGAACGCCCGACTGATTCACGGCGTTTACAATTCGGTCGGCCTGCGCCATGGTCAGGGCGATCGGCTTCTGGAGGACGATGGCTTTGCCCGCCTCCGCCGCCTGCTCGACGAGGTCGGCGTGCATGGAGGTCTCTGCGGCGATGACGACGGCGTCAATGTCGGCGCTCAGCAGTTTCTCGACCGACTCCGCCCTCTCGATGCCAAAGTTCGCGCAATTCGCCTCCGCCCGAGCGGCGTCGTGATCCCACCCGGCGACGACCCGAATCCCCATCTCCGGCTGATCCCGCCAGCGGCTAATGTACATCCCCACGTGCCCGTGGGCAAACCCAAGGATACCTATCTTCATGCTATGACTCCCAAGCGGAGTATTGGAGAAATGGAGTGACGGAGTGATGGAAACACCAATACGCCCATACTCCCACACGCCCATACTCTCTGATCCATTACTCCAATACTCCATTCCCGAATGAACTCCTGCGCTTGACGGCGAAGGAGAAATCCGCGTATCCTCTAATAAAGAAACAAAGCAATCTGAAAGAGGGTGTTCATAATGGGTGAGAAGTCTCCGAAGAAGGAATTGAAAGCGCCGAAAAAGAGCATCAAGGAGAAGCGCAAGGAAAAACAGGAGAAGAAAGCGGCAAAGGGAACGTCCACGTACTAGACGCCCCTTCTGAGCCGCACGAAGAAAAGACATATGGTGAGAAGAAGCGTTCTGTTCACCGTCGGGCTTTTGTTTGCCTGTGCAATCGGGGCTCGTGCGGACGCTCCTCAACCGATGCCCGTCAGATACACATGGGTAGCTGCCGAGAATCGCCGGTTCACCGATGAGGAGATCAAGCGCCTCGCCTCTCAGTACTCGTGGATCATCATCGAGAAGAACCATGCGGGATATGACTTCAAGGCTCAGGACGCCGATGCCAAAAGGCTCAAGACGGCGAACCCCAATATCCATGTATTCATGAACTACCTGGCCGGGCTTCAGAGCCTCGGCTTCCAGACGGCATTTGCCACACTGGGGTTCAAGCAAGAATGGTTTGTGCTTAACGAGAAGGACGGACAGGGACAGAAGGTCGGCGAGAAGATCCCATTCATAATTCGGGGGGAGCTTCACGGGTATTTCGCTGATACTTCGAACAAAGCGTATCAGGCCTTCCTTGAGAGCATCATCATCCCCCGACTCAAGGCCTCAAGCTTCGACGGGCTGATGTACGATAACTTCCGCCCGCCGCTGGGCAGAGCATCAAACGGCCTCACCCCAGAGAAGCTGCGGGAATTGCAGGACGGCCTGCGCCTGCTCCTGGAGGAAACGAAATCCCAGATGCCTGCGGGTAAGCTCCTGCTCTTCAATGGAATCACTCGCGGCGGAAGCGGCGGCGAGAGGGCGGACCGCAGCCTCGAATATATGAAGACGGCCGATGCCGGGCACGATGAGTATTTCTGCTACATCGGCGGGCCCGACAAGTTCCGCCCGGCGGAGAAGGTTCGCGAGGACATTGATCTGCTGGCCAAATACGGCGCGGAGAACAAGACGCTCCTATACGCCGTCAAGCTGGCCCACTCCAAGGCTATCAAGAGCGAGTCCCGACTGGCGCAGGTGAAGCGATATTGCTATGGCTGTTTCCTCATGGGCTATGTGCCGGGGCATTCGTTCATCCAGTTTCGGACCGCCGCGACCATCGAGCAGGGCCAGCTCGATGGTAATGACTCGGCGGAAGTCCACCTCGACCTGGGTATGCCAAAATCAGCCTATGCTGCGGACGGATTGCTCCTTAAGCGCGAGTT
>DASRZD010000567.1:0-6820 GCA_035686805.1 Armatimonadota bacterium | reverse complement strand
GGAGCGACGTTCGGCCACTGAGTGATCACGGCCACGATTGGCAGAGTCACCTTGGGCAGCAGATCAACCGGCAGCCTGGTCAGACAGATTGCGCCCAGCAGCACGAGCGCGGCAATGCGCATTATGACGGCAACGGGCCTGTTTACTGCGAAATTCGCTATGCTCATCAGTGTCTCCGCTGACCTCGTCCGCCGCCGGTACTGACTGCCTGCCCGTCGCGAACCGGGAAGGCGCTCATAGTAATCACTTTTTCGCCCGGCTGCACGCCGATCTTGATGGCAACATAGGCAGCGTCGTCCAATCCCATGACTACGGACCGGCGATTGGCCTTGCCGCCGGAATCCACAACCATCACGCAGTCGCCGATCTTATCATTCTGGACGGCTTCTCGGGGGACGACGATGGCGCTCTTGACCCGATCGGTCTCGAGCGAGACTCGGGCGAACATCCCCGGCTTCAGGAGGTTGTCGGGGTTGCTGAGGATGACCCGGACCATATACTGGCGGCTCTGCTCATCCGCCGATGGGTTGATCTGTATAACGCTGGCGATCAGCGGCCGGTCGGAAAGGGCATCCAGGGTGATCTTCGCCGGTTGGCCGATGTGAAGCTTGGGCACGACGGATTCAGGAACGGAGACCGTCACCCACACCTGCTTCATGAACTCGACGGCGAGGATCGGCTGACCGGGAGTGGCGACCGCGCCGGGATCGGCATAGCGGCCGGTGACGAAACCATCCAGGGGCGACGTGATCACAGTATCAGCCCGCCTTGCCTGGGCACTTCTCAGGGAGGCTCCCGCCGCTTCGACGCTCGAACGCAAGGCGGCCAGACTCTTCTCGTAAGCGGGTTTCTGCACCGCGTTGGCATTGGCATAATCGAGGGATGCCTGGGCTTGCACCATCTTTGCCCGGGCGGCCTCGATATCCGCCTTGCCCTTGGTCTTCACAATGCTGGCCTGGCGTCCGGTAGCCTCGAGCGAGGCCGCCGCAGACTTCACCTGGCCCTTTGCGATGTCCAGCGTAGCCTGCTGGGCGCTGACCGCCGTTTTGGCGTCATCAACCTCCTGGGCGGCGGTGAAGCCCTCCTTATACAGGCCGAGAATCCTGTTGTATCTGGTGGTGACGTTGTCCAGATTGGCCTGGGCGCCGGTGACGCCGGCCTTGGCGTTTTCGAGGCGGGACTCGGAATCCTGCACATCGGCTTCGGCGGCGGCAACCTGCGAATCGTAGTTTTCGCGAGTCTGGTTGAAGTCGGCGGTGGCGCTGGCAACTGCGGCTTTCTGCTGCCTGATCTGGGCATTGACCGAGACATCCGCCGGGCTCTGGTTCAGCTCGGCCTGCGCGAGCCGATACTGGGCTTCCGCGAGGGAGGCCATCTGCTGCTGGACATTCGCCTCGACCTCCGATGGGTCAATGCGAACCAGCACCTGACCCTTCTTGATCTTGTCCCCTTCGCGGAATGGGAGCGCGTCAATGCGGCCGGTGACCTTTGCGGCTATCTTGACATTCAGGGGAGCTTCGACGGTTCCGGTGACTTCGAATGTGTGAACGATGTCCCGCACCTCGACCGGGGAGACTACGACCGATGGCGAGGCTTTCATTCGTGCGGCCCTCTGCTCTCGCTGGCCTGCGTTCTCCGCCCGCTTCTCCATCAGCCGCCAGCCGATTAACCCGAGCAGCACCAAGAGTGGAATAAGAAGATAGAACCGACGCTTCATAAAAACCCCCGGGCGGATAGTGATCAGTGTTCAGTGAGCAGTGACCAGTGAAACCGCGAATACTTAGTTAACGAGTATGTACTGTTAATATACGTTAACTATCTCGGAATTGTCAATGTTTTCTTGGCCATTTGCATGGGAACCTGGTAATAATACTGGTTATCAGACTTATGCTTGACAGAATATGGATATGACTGTAGACTGTAATGAGTTGCGCTTCATTGTTGACCAGTAGTTGCTTAGCAGTACCCAGACTTTGACAGGTCGAGGTGAGCTTATGAAAGCCGAACTCAGGTCAGCGCTGCTTCTCCTTGCGCTCGCATTCCTAACATCCGCCTTGCTGGTTTATGCAGATTCGCCCGTCACTGATATCGTCGGAGGAACGGAGTGGTCTGTCGGCCCTTACTCCGGGTATCAGTGCGGGAACGTCTACTCCTGTTCCACAGACACTGTGCTTACGAATTTCCAGGTGGACTTGTATCCCAGCTACTCGAGCGAGCTTCGGTTCATTGTGTACGAATCCACGGCGCTCGATGGGACTTACGACAAGATTTGCGAGACAGGCTGCACTTTTGTAGGCAGCTACTGGTACGGCTCCGGGCCTTTGGCCGTGCAGCTTCACGCCGGCCGATACTACATTCTTAGCGTATCGTCGCCCGGATGGGCCAGGTGTTGGTGTTCCCCCCGACCTTCCACGGCCGTGGCGTTCGGTCGAAGGGAATGCGGCTATTTCCAAACCGGCTATCCGCCCGAGGATACAACGACCAATCCGAATGACTCTCGAGCCGTGTATCAGAAGGTCACTACATGCCAATTCAGCCGAGCCATCGCCATCAGTTCGCCAAACGGCTCTGAGTTTTACCAGCTTGGGCACACTATTCCAATCAAATGGACCTCCGGGGGTACGGATTGGCTTGGCACAGATACTGTGAGGCTCGAATACTCGAGAGACGCGGGCTCGACATGGAATCCGATCGTCGGAGCGGAGAGTCTCGCCTACGATTCCGGCACGTTCGATTGGGATACTACCGGGATTGCGGCGTCCACCCAGTGCCGAGTCAGAGTAGTGTTCAACGACGCTCCCGCAGTGAGCGACGCCTCGGATGCCAGCTTCACCATCGGCCTCGATCTAACCGGTCCGACAATTCAGCACTCGGGACCCTGGACTACCAGCAATTTGGCGGGACCCTACCGCATTTCCGCAAGGGTGACTGACCCCAGCGGCGTCGGCGACGTAACGCTCTATTGGAACAAGAACACCGGTACGTACAGTTCCATCTCGATGACCATATCCTCGCTCAATACCTACTACGGAGAGATCCCCGGACCGAGTGCCCCCGGGGATACTTACCATTATTACCTCCAGGCGAGAGACTCTTCCACGGCACAGAACGTCAGCAAGTACCCTGCCGGCGCTCCGGGGACAGTGAACAGCTTCTCAATGGCAGCAATCGCTTCCGCAACAATAGGCAGTACCGAGGTTGCCAGCAGCAGTTCCGGCAAGACGCGAGGCAATGTCTATGCGCCCGCCACCAATACCGGGCTTTCAAGCATCGAGGACTATCTCAACCTGCCTTCGGCCACTGAGCTGCGGTTTTTTATCTATGAACAGGGGACCGGAGGGACATTCAACAAGATAGCGGAGAACGTGGTTCCCAGCGCAGGACCGGGGCTGGGATGGTATAGCTCCGGACCAATGAGCGCACACCTGGTCAGCGGCAAGTCCTACATCATGGGCGTAGCATGCCAGGGAAGCTGCACCTTCTACTGGGCATCCACCGGCCAGCCGGTGACTGTTCCGTTCGGACAATCGGTCAGCGGCTACGGGAAGAGCGTTTACCCGCCCCCGGCAACCACCACATACTCATACATGAGCACGGTAACCTACCAGCGGGTGAACTACCTTGCCGAGGGGCGGAGCATTCGATTTGTGCCGACAGGCCCGGCGACCTATGAACCAGGCATGTCTATTCTGCTTCAGTGGCTCTGCACGGGATGCGAGTGGGCCACGCCCGATACCGTCAGGCTCGAATATACGAACGACAACGGCACTACCTGGCACCAGATTCCTGGGGCGGAGAACATCCCTTACAACCTGATGCTTGGCTCGAGTGCCCCGACGTTCTCCTGGGATACGACAGGGCTACCGGTCGGCAGTTATAAGGTAAGGGTTGCCTACGAGGGAGATCCGGGGGTGAATGCAGTCAGCGATGTCTATACCCTGCAATGGGATACCACTCCACCGGTGATAACCCATACCCCTCTGACCGATACGTATAACCTCGTAGGTCCGTACTATGTATCGGCCACGCTGAGTGATACTTCCGGCGTCAGCAGTTTCAAATTGTACTGGAGCAGAAACGGAGGCCCGTTTAGCTCAGTGGGTATGTACACGGGTGGAGGGCCATGGAGTGCTGGTATTCCCGGCCCGAGCGCTGTTGGAGATAGATACTGCTATTACCTGGAGGCAATAGACAAGTCGGTGGCGGCAAATGTCGGACGCTCTCCCGCCGGTGCGCCTGCCGATTTGCACTGCTTCTCGATCCCGTTCTGCATGACGGAGATGTGGGGCAATACCACAGAGAGCACGACTGCGACCGCCGTCGCACGCGGCAACCTGTACCTGTGCAGTACCGATGTGGCACTCACAAGCATAGATATGTACCTAAACATACCTACCTCGACGGAGCTGAGGTTCTTTGTTTACGAGGCACCTAATTACGATTCGTCGTACACCAAGATCCATGAGACCACAATCGCCAACTCGGGAACCGGCCAGGGGTGGTACAGCTCAGGGCCTATCGCGACGCCGATGGTAGCAGGCAAGTATTACATCATCGGCGCAGCATGGCAAGGGAATGTCACCTACTACGACCGCTATACGAGCGGAGATTCATCCAAGACTGCATTTGGAACGTGCTACTCCGGTACCACACTCACCGGATATCCGCCGCCTGCCATTCTGGATAGGTACAGTCATTCGGGCACGAACACTCAGTACTACGAGCGGCTGACAACATGCAAATACGTGAGGGCGGTCGAAATAAGAAGCCCCGATGGCGGCGAGTTGTACGATCCGTGCCATGTAGTCCCCATTCGGTGGACGTACCCCGGCTCCAACTGGATTGCAGGCGACACGGTCAGGCTCGAGTATTCCACCGATGGAGGCGCCACCTGGAACCCGATCGTGGGCGCAGAAAATATCCCATACAACGCCGGTACATTCGACTGGGATACCACGGGGGTTGCCGAATCGGAGCACTGTCGGGTGAGGGTGAACTCCAATGCCGACGCCTCGGTCACCGACGCCTCGGATTACGATTTCTTCATGAGGGTTGACCGGACTCAGCCCGTCATCGTTCATACGCCTCCCATGGACACCGGCGACCTGGCAGGGCCATATCCCGTTTTGGCGACCGTCACTGACGCCTATGGAGTGGGTTCGGTCACCTGCTACTGGAGTAAGAACGAAGGGCCGTTCAATCCCGTAGTGATGACCCCTACTACGCATCCGAACGAGTACTCAGGGAGCATTCCGGGGCCGAGTCTGCCAGGCGACAGGATTCTCTACTACATAGAGGCTGCGGCGGCTTCGTGTGGGGGCAGTACCGGTCGGAATCCGGCCTCGGCGCTGGCAAACCTTCATGGCTTCATGATCCTTCTGGGCTCATCAGACACGATCGGCGGAGCAACCAGCGGCACGACAAGGCAGCAGGCCATGGTGTGCAACTCCTACATCTGCACCGAACCGGATATGGCCATCTGGCAGGTAGAGGAGTACTTGAGGATTGGCAGCACGCCGACCGAGTTGAGGTTCGCCATATATGAGTCGAACACCCCCGAGGGAATCTACACCAAGATCCACGAGACGGTGGTACCTGATTCAGGTCCGGCGGGCGACAAGTGGTGCAGTTCAGGTCCGATAATGGTTCCGCTTACCCAGGGGAAGTACTACCTTGTGCTCTCAGGGTCGCTTGGCAGTACCGCCGCCTGGTATGCCACAGCCGGCCATCCCACGCAAACCGCTTTCGGCCACTCGTTGGGCAGCAGAAACATATACAACTATCCCCCGCCGGCCACTCAGAACTACACTTGGCCGGATGCCTATGCATACTACCAGCGGATCGGCAGCTGCAAGGTCGCGCACGCAATCGCCGAGGGCAAACAATCGCCGGCGGGGCGAGCGGTCCGGATAAACGACCGAGTGGTGAGCGCAGCCTTCGACGGCCGCTTCTATGCCCAGTGCCCGGATCGGTCAAGTGGGATCGGGGTGTTGTGGAATGGGGCGATGCCGGTGATCGGTGATGAGGTGAGCATAAACGGCGCAACCACAACGCTGGATGGCGAACGCCTCATTGGGGCGAACTCCTTGACGGTTGACGAGCATGGAGACCCACCTGTCCCGGTCACCATGGGCAACCTTCAGATCGGGGGCAGCGACTTCTTCTACGCTGCAGGTCCGCCGCCAACCGGCCAGAAAGGGATGGAAGGGTGTGCCGACCTGAACAATATCGGCCTCCTCGTGACGACTTACGGCCGGGTGCTGGCAGTGGGCAGCGACTTCTTCTACATTGACGATGGTTCCCACGTTGAGGATCACTCGATCTTTGGTGGCTTGCGGGTGCTGTGTCCAGGGTTAAGCAAGCCGGCTTCCGGCAAGTACGTGGCGGTGACGGGAATCAGCTCGCCATTGAAAGTCGGCGACGGGCTGTTCCGCAGCATTCGGGTTCGAGGCCAGGGGGACATACGGGTCATTGCCGGCAGCTAAAGAGCATTTGGCATAGATCATGCACCTTACTGAATGGGGATTGGTTGGTATGAGATCGCGCTTTTGCATGCTGAGTCTTATCATCCTGCTGGCGAAACCTGCGTTGGCAGATATCCACACGGGTTTCGAGACGGGTTTGGGTCACAATGCCGAGGCCATAGGCACTCGGATTCCAGGCCTGGCGTTCAGCACCCTCTCGGGCGGCGATGTCTGCTTCGCCGATATCAACTCCGATTGGTACAGCGCGACCTCGGATAACGGGAAGACGTTCAAGACCGGCGAATACTTCCTCTCCGGCGATGTCGCTCTCTTCGTGCAGAATCAGGCGGAAAGGG
>DASRZD010000566.1:0-3986 GCA_035686805.1 Armatimonadota bacterium | reverse complement strand
CGAATGCCGTCGCGCAGTACAGCGCGAAGCGGCTCGCCAGCAGCAAGGCGCTCTGCCTGCTCGGGCGTGATTTCATAGAAATCTTTTTTGGGCTCATACTTGACGCCGTTGACCTTAACCGGTTTGTGGTACACAACGCCGGTTTTGATGTTCACAAACATTTTGTTATCTCTGCTTCTCATAATCGTGCCTTCCTTTTAGTTTGAAAGGGGCCCCCGAAGGGGCCCCTAATTTTTAGCCTGATGTATCGCCGGCTTTCAACACGAGCGCGGTGATTTCAATTACCCCAAGAACCGCTTCCGCGACTTCCATCTCAAGGTCAATGTCATCGTCACCGATGTGCCGCACCGCCGTCGCGTCGAACGGATAAACCGTCGCCGCGGTGGCATCTAACGCCGAAGAGCCTAAGAGCTGCTCGGAGCTGCCAGTGCCAACTGTAAACGTACAAGTTGCCGTACCCGCCGTGATGATTCGAACACACCCTCCGACAACCACGTCCCCGGCGTCGAGGGAAAATACCCCGAACCAGGCGCCTGCGGCCAGATTATGTGTGCTAAAATCTATTCTGCGCTGGTACACTTTCAATTTTTCGCCCGCAGCGGGAGCTCCGCTTAACGGCGCGAGTGATGTATCTAGTGCCATGATCTTTCTCCTTTAGCTAGTTGCGACAACTGCGAAGACCCGTAAGATCCCCGCCGTGGAAGCGGCGTCTGTAGCGGTACCAACCGTGATGTCAATCGTGTTGGACGCGGCACCTGCGGCACCTCCGCCCATGATCAACACCCCTGTCGCCCCCGCCAGAGAGCCGGTTTCAACGAAATCGGTGGCTACATAAGACGTGCCCGCCCCGATATCAATTTCCGGCACAAACGCATTGCTGTCCACTCCGGTCGTCCCGAGCGACACAGGGAACGCGGTCGCCCCGACCAGCGTCTCCATAATCTGGATACCCGCCGCGAGAACTATAGTTCCCGCCGGTAGGCTCAGACACTGGATCGTGGTGGCCGTAACGATATTCCCGGTCAACTCCGCGTTAATGGTGGGTAGGTCGATAATCGCTTCGACGATACCTATTTTCGCGCTTCGTTGCGGGAAGTCCGCCGCGGCTACTGTTACTACACTGCCTGTTGCTTCAGCCATAACTTTCTCCTTTAGAAAATCAGGGGCCCGAAGGCCCCCGCGTTGGTTAGCCTTGGAGGTCGCCCACGTCAGCAATAACAGCCCAGACGCGCAGTTTACCTGCGGTCGGAGCGGCGGCTGTAGTGGTCCCGAGGACGATGTCGATCGTATCGGAAGTGGCGCCTGCGGCTCCGCTACCAATGATCACCGATCCGTCTGCGCCCCCTGCGGCACCGGCGACATAGTCGGTGAGCACATAGGAAGTTCCAGCACCGATATCAATCTCGGTGATGAATGCGTTCGGGTCGATGCCGGTGACTCCCAATGCGATCGGGAGTGCAGTCGTGCCGACTACGGTTTCCATGATCTGGATACCTGCACTCATCACCATGGTGCCAGCCGGGAGGCTGATGCACTGGATGATGTCTCCGGTCGCAAGTATCCCGCCACCGGCGGCCACGTTTGCGGCGTTTTCAACGGTCAGGTCGATAGTTGCTTGGACTACCCCAACCTTGGAACCGAGAGCGGGGAACCCGCCCTTGTTTACTGTTACCAATCCTGCTGCTACTGTTTCTGCCATGATATTCTCCTTATTTTAGCAGTTATTGTTACGCCGCGATGCAGCGAGCGAGTCCGAGAGCTTCCGGAAGGATGACTTCGTAGCCATACACCTGAAGGCCGCGATACAGCATTCCGAACCCGTCGGGGTTGTCCTGTACTTTGGTCTTGGTGATCTGGGTTGCGAACGTCAAGGCTTTCGTGTGCCCGAACAGAACTTCCGTGTAGGACGGCATGTACAACAGGTTCGACACGTAAATGTTGAACCGGTCGATGCTACCAATCAGGCCGTTGCGGATCGGAGACGTGCTGTCGCCGGTCAGGTAGGCCTGTTTCAGGTCAGAGGTCTTCAGCAAAGAAGACATCCAAACCGGGATGATCAGGAAACGCCCGTCATCCGGGATGTTCTGTTCGTCAAGAACCGCGCCGAATTCGACGATTTTCTCAACGATATTTGTGCGGGTAATGACGACCGGAACCGCGGCAGAGCCGAGGTTATACGATTCGCTGATCGCACCCGCAGCCACGCCCGAGTTATCGGCATGCGCGTCAGATCCGATGTCCACGTACACTTCGGTTTCGACGGTGATAACCATCTGTTTCGAAGCATCGTCGGTCCAGTTACCAACGTAGCCTTTGATGTCGGTCTGGACATCATCAACGTCGTCGGTCACAAACGACCAATACTTCCCTTTGTTGATATACAACTCAACAGAGGTGCTGGTCGGCTGTTCGTTGGTCAGAACCTGACCCTTATTGTAGTCGCTGATCGTGATGTCCGGAGTCTGACGGATTTTAACCGTGTCCCCGTATTTCTTGATCTCGCCTTCATACTCCGTGTTAGACACGGCGGCCAGAATAGATGAAGCATAGAACTTGGTCAACAGCTTGCCGCTGAAGATCACAGGAACATACTGCATAGTACTCGTGCCGATATCGCGGAAACCCGCGGCTGCTGGATATTGTGCACCCATTTTATTTCTCCTAGTATTCGTTATTCAGCGGCCAGGCGGGTGGTCGGCTATTTGCCGAACCTTATTCGACCTTCCAAAGCCGCTAGATCAAACTCAGCCTCCTTGGCAGCGATCTGCTGTTCCGTCATGTGAGAAGATGCGGCGGTCTGATAGAACCGCTTGATATCCGACTCGTTAATGACTGGTCCTGCAGGCCGGGATTGCGTCCGGGGTGCTGACGGAGCCGTGCCGGGCTTGACTTGGGCCATCACGCGCTTGCGCGCAGCCTCTGGGTCTACTCCAACAGAGCTCTTGTACAAGTCAAATAGGTTGGCAACTCCTTCAGCATCACCGCGATTTACTGCGGCAATTCCGATCTCGCGATACGTCAAACGCGATGTCGAGTCAACGCCGCCTAAGAAGGCGACCCATTCCGGATCATCTGTTGCGTTTGCTGCAGCCGCGCCGGGGGATAGAGCATCGACGTCCTTCCAGAAGCTGGACTGGGTTACCTGGGCTTGAGTTGTGCGCAGCTCTTCGATTGTCTGCTTCAACTCTTTGACCTGGTCTCCCGTTGCCTTTGATCGGGTTTCGAAGAGTTCCTCTGCAATCCCCCGGGCCATTTTGACCTGGATCGCTGCGTAGCTCTCGTCGAGATCTCCCTGCTCTTCTTCTGTGAGGTACTTTTTGTAAGCTTCGGGGTTCAGGGTAGCCGGCGCTTGCGTAGCCTGCTCCAGTTTATTTAGAAGCTCGTCGTTTTCATGCTCCAGCTCTTTGACGCGCGATGCAAATCGCGGGACCTCGCTGTTGTATTTGCCAAGGAGGACGTCGAGTCTGCTTTTCAGCTTGTCGAATTCCGCCTTGCTTACTGTTTCACCTTCCTCAGTTTTAGTTTTGGGTTCCGGCGCGCGGGGCGCGTTGGGGTCCACAGCCGGCTGAGGTGCCTGCTGTCCGGGGTCATCTAGAAGAGTGTCACGGGTTGCTGCACTCTGGGGTTGCCCGGGTTCCTCGGAAGCCGCGGCATCAGCCGTAGCATCTTGGGAGCGAGCGGCCTCAAGCGCGGTCAGCGCGGCCTCTGCTGCTTCGTCCTGTTTCCTCACTGCTGAGGGTATGGTATTTTGAGCCATAATCTTCATTCTCCTTGCGAGCCTGATTGCTCAGGGGTTCGCCATTGCTTCTTCCTCCCTGCTGCCGGGATTCTTTCGAGTCTGCAGCGCGATCGGTCATTCCGCTCCATCGACGGTCTTTAAAATCTTAGCTAACGTCTTGGCACATCCTTGGTTGCGTGTCAACTCTTCTCCACTTAAATCATCATTCTGCACGCGGGTCTCCTCAAGGCTTTGCCGAAGCCAACTT
>DASRZD010000565.1:0-2960 GCA_035686805.1 Armatimonadota bacterium | reverse complement strand
ACTTCCGCCGGATGAACAGGCCGGTCCCCACAAGCCCGCCTTCGCATACGATTGCCATCCAGATCCAGAAGTAGTTGCCGGAAACCAGAAGCCCCAGGACAATCAACGCCGTGATGCCGAGTCTTACCCAGATCAGGAACGAGTCCAGCCACAGGCCCATGATGACTTAGATGAGCATGGGGATTAATCCGGCGATCGCGCCGAAATGCTTCCAGAATCACATTGACTCCTTCTGGACATGGATGAACGGCCCAACCAGGAAACCGAATACATACACATAGCCGAGGATTATCGGCCAGAGTAGCCCCAGCCGCTTGCCGTCATCGCTCATGGTGGGGCTGCGCGCCCAATACAGCCTGATGGTGAATATCACTCCACCAAGGACAAGCAGCCCCCACCAGCCGCCGATTATCCAGTCCAAATGGGGATAGAGCGCGGGCCGGACCATCATGGGGATGAACTGATTGCCCAGATATCCGAGCATCCAGACGATTCCCCAGACGATAAGCGTCAGGTCGGTTCCGGCGTACTCGGCGACTCGTCTTGTTCGGCGAGCGACCGAGTCAATATCCTTGAGGCTTTCCTTCGCATCTTTCTCGAAAGCTTCCATATCCTTAACCTCCGCTTGGAGTATCGGTGCAGAGTACTCTGTATTGCAGAGTAACATGTGCTGTTTTTCCTGTCAAGAGTTTTTTTCGTTTTTTTCTAAGTGTTCTTAAGCCAGGCGTGGCGCGGGTCGTCGAAGGATGCGCCCGGCTTCCGGATCTCACCGGCCATCGCCCAGGTGTAGTTTAGGGAGTACCCCGGAGCAGCTCCCACTGGATGATACCCTCTCGGGATGACGACCGTATCCCCTTGCTCGACGATGTACACCTCGTCCATCGGGCCGGGATCGTTCGGGCCGGTATATACCCGGATCACCCCGAACCCCTGCAGCGGGTTGACCTGGAAGTAGTAGACCTCCTCCAGGGGAACTTCATCCGGCAGGTTGAATGCGTCGTGCTTGTGGGGAGGGGCGCTGGACCAGTTGCCCGGAGGATTGGTGGTCTCGCCGAAGATCAGCTTGGCGATGTTGACGTTATTGCCCAGGGCGGTCTTCACGTCTCGCTGCCAGTTGTCCTTGCCGGGGGTCGTGATGATGACGTCTTCCGGCCCGATGACCATCGGCTCGCCGACGAAACCAGGGGCGGTCGCCGAGAAAACCCCTATCTCCACCGGCCCTTCCAATGCCTTGATCTTATAGGCGGTCCCCGGCGGGAGGTAGATCACCGTGGGGAGGCCATCGAAGACGCTCTTCCGGCCGCCGAGCGGACCGAACACCTGGCCGCCGATAATCTCCGCGCTGATGATGCCCGAGTATAGATCCAGCGCCTGCTCGCAGTCGCCCGTCTCGCCGCTCCACTCGCCGGAGGCACCGCGAGAGCGAGTGTCCCGATCTGTCGGGAAGAGCCGGAGCAGACCGAAATCCATGTGCTTCAGGCCCATCTCCCCACGCTTAACAACCTCCGAATACCCATCGACCGGCGTCTTCGCCTTAATCAGCAAGTTGCCTTTGCATTCCTTGATTCCGCTCATACTTTTCTCCACCCCTATCGTTCGGGAGGGAGTTGTACTCCCTCCCGGAAAGGGGCAGGAGTTCAACTCCTGACCCAACATAAAGCTCTAGAGCCGTGCCCATGCCTCATTGAGCACTCGCTTCGCGCCTGCAACCACCACATCCGAGTCCTCGCCCGCGAGCGGCTTGACCTCGAAGCTCACGACCGGCATAGTGGTCGGCAGCGACTTATTGAAGAAACCGATATTCCCGAGAGCCCTTAGGAACTCGACGACCTCCTCCACATCATTCTCGCCGCAGGAGCAGCCAAACGCCGGATGCTGGTCGCCGTAGGACGGCAGGGAGTTGTCGCTCATGACGCAGTTGCCGATATGGGCATGAAGCAGGTACTCTCTCGCCGTCGAGACCATGTGTTTGATCGTCTCATTCAGCAGCGGCTGATGGCTGAGATCAACGGTCAGCCCGAAATTGGGGGACTCGGCGCGAACTCTCTTCGCCATCTCGACTGCCTCGACGGTCGGGCCGACCAGGCACTTCTTGTCTATGTCATAGTCGAACGTCTCGATGCAGACGGTCAGGCACTTGCCGTTCGCCGACGATTGGGCGTACTTGCAGATCTGAGTCAGCGAATCCACGAGCCGGTCGGTGGCGGCATTCTTGTCGCCATCAGCAGGATTCGGGCCGCTGAGGAGCGCCAGGATGCTCGCGCCAAGCTCGTAGGCCTGATCCACAGAGTTCTTGCACTGCTCGATGGCCTGCTTGCGGGCAGCGTCATCGGCGGCATTGATGTCAAGCTTCTGGGTCAGCAGCGGCGGCTGGCCGGCGAAGATGACGTCTACATGCGCGCAGCTAAGCATCTTAGCCGCTTCCTTGCGAACGGCGTCATCCTTCATCCATGTGACCTCGACGGCCCCGAAATAGTCATCCCTCAGGATCTTGCCCAGGGTTTCGAGGATCGGCCCTTTCCCCTTGATGACTTCCGGGTAGGCCATGGGATGTATCAATCCGACGTGGAAATACTTGGCGATGGGTTCTTGCACGATTGTCTCCTCCTCCTATTGTCGCTAGGTGGAATTATAACCCTGCGCCGATGGGGGTGTCAACGGACTTTCGAATAAACCCTGGTATTCCCCAGTGAGTTATCCAGTTTCCGGCGCTCGTTTCGGAGGAGCGCCTCGCGTTCGAAGCCACATCGCTCGGCCACCCGCCAACTGAGCACGTTGTCATCGTCCATCCGAATCTCGACCCTCTTGGCCTGGAAGACGCGGAAGGCGAAATCGGTGATGGCATTCACCGTCTCGGTTACGTACCCCTGGCCCGCGAACTGCTTCCGGACCCAGTAGCCGATCTCGACCTTGGGCACGTTGAAGTCCACCCTATGCAGTCCGCTGCCAAGGACGAAAGT
>DASRZD010000564.1:0-11121 GCA_035686805.1 Armatimonadota bacterium | reverse complement strand
GAGGTGATAGGAAATTGGATAGTCAAACATACCGCCCCGCCCCGATGAGTGTCGGGCTCGCAGTGATGAGCGGCATAATAGTCGCTCTCGGTTTGGTTGGGTTGGCAGCAATGCCCCTGCTTATCGAAAAAGGGCAGGGGGTGATCGCGATCATAGTAGCCATGCTCTGGCTCGTCATCCTGGTCTCCTGGCAGGCAAGACCGAAGTGCTATGAGATCGGCAGGGATTCCCTCGTCATTGTTCGGAGTTTTCCTTTCATAGACGTCGTGATCCCACTGACGGATATGCATGATGCAAGAACAGCGAGGGTTGGCGCACTGATGCTCTGGAAGATCTACGGCATCAACGGTCTATTCAGCAATACCGGCTGGTTCAGAAGCAGAGAATTCGGCAAGTTCTTCGCCTCCATAACCGACGGCAACAAGGCTGTCATGCTCTCAAACGGTAAGAAATACGCCATCAGCCCGAAGTATCCGGACGAGTTCGTCGCCGACCTCAAGCACATAATCAACCAAGTTTAACCTTCCTCGCTCCGGGTAAAGTAGTGTTACACAATGGCCTGAAAGGATGTGTATCATGCCGATTGACCTGGGACGAAGACAAACCATCGAAGAAATCACCAACGGGCGAATAAAGAAGAAATCCTCAGAGGAGCTCCGCCGACCACCCAGAGAAGAGCCCCGGCGCGTAACCGCTGAGAAGATGGTGAGGAAAACGAGATAGAGCGTGATTCGTGATCCGTGATTCGTGACTCCGGAAGGCTTTCCCTCACGCATCACGGAGGTATCCCACGGTTTCTTCATCCGTCAAATCCCGCCATTCACGGTAGAAATCCGCAACCGCAAACGGCAGGCGCTCGCTCGTGACGAGCGCGACCATGCCGTCTACCCGCGTACTCACCAGCCTCGCCGCCGCCGATGACGCCACCGGCACGGCGACTATCACCCTGACTGGGTTGTGCTTCCTGACCGACTCGATCGCCGCGAGCATCGTGTATCCCGAAGCCAGCCCATCATCCACCAGTATGACTGTTTTCCCCTTCACATCCGTGGGAGGCCGATCATCCCGATATTCCCTCGTCCTGCGCTCGATCTCTTCCCGCACCTCGTCCGCAATCGCCTGAATCTCATCCTTGCTCAGGCCCAGATTCTTCACCATTCGCTGATTCAGGACGATCGTTCCGTCGGCCGTGATTGCGCCGAACCCGGCCTCCGGATTCCAAGGGATGGGGATTTTTCGGGGGATGATGACGTCCAGCCTGGCATTCAGCCGCCTGGCGACTTCCGCTCCGACCGGCACTCCTCCGCGAGGGATCGCGAGCACCACGACATCCTCGCCCTCATAATCGAGGAGTCGCTCTGCAAGCCGCTTACCCGCGTCGGCTCGGCTGCGGAATAATTCAGCGTCCATGATGCTCCGTCCCTCTCGGCTGATATGGAATGGGAATATACTCGACAGTCGGCCTTCGCTGAGGCGGCTGAGGGTAAAGCTCCATCAGTTCATAGATTGGGGCGGGCATCTCGTCGCTTACCTTGAGTCCGAATTCACGAATCTCGCTGAGGGTGATCGGATAGTCGTGCGTCCAACGGCCTTCACTCAGAATCTCCGATATTTCCTTTGCCCTGGTCTTGTCCATCCTATCCTCGAGCAGGCAATATACCACCTGCTGAACCTGCCGAAGCGCCTTCCTCGCCACATCGGCCAGAATGAGCGTCCGGTCTTCTATCTCATTCTTATCCTTAGCGTTGATCGCCTGCAGGATGGATGCAGCCGGGTACTCGCCAAGCTGAGGATCTACCGGCCCGAGGACTGCATTGCGGTCGAGGATTATCTCGTCGGCCGCGAGGGCGATGAGCGTTCCGCCGGACATTGCGTAGTGCGGCACCATCACCGTGACCTTCGCCGGATGACGCTTCAGAGCCAGGGCAATCTGCTCCGCCGCCAGCAGCAGTCCGCCGGGTGAGTGCAGTACCAGATCAATCGGCAGATCGTCAGGAGTCAGCCGAATCGCTCGCAGCACTTGCTCCGAATCCTCGACTGTCACGTATCGCACGATCGGAATACCCAGGATGCTTAGCGCCTCCTGGCGGTGGATGAGCGTGATCACCCTTGATTTCCGCTGTACCTCGAGCTGCCGGATCAGCCGGTAGCGCATAAGCTGGATATGCCGCTGCTTCCATAACGGAACAAGCGCGGACAAAAGAAGCAGCAGCCATATTATGTTCCAGAAGTAGTTCATGGGCGTTTTCCCGGCTTGCTTCAGCCTGCTTTGTTCCGCTTGTAGCCTGGGGTTTCGAATCCCAGGCTATTTCTTCGCCTTCGCCACATCCAGCGTACAGATGGACTCCGGCCGCTTGATCCGCAGGACAAGCGTCTCGAACACGCGGAATGGGTGGTTCATCTTGTCCGGCCCAAGATACGCCGTGATCAAATCCTGGGCGATCGCTATGTCAAGGTTCTCAGGCCCGGTCGAGACTACCACCGCACTGTTGTCCGGCAACACGGGGGTCTGGTAGACTCCGGCGGTCATCAGCTCGCGGACCTGAACGATCTCCAGGACGCCGGTGTTGTCGTAGACTCTCTCCATCTTCGCATACAGATCGGGGCTCGTCACCAGGGCAAACGGCCCATAGTAGCTGGCATCAACCAGCTTCTTGTGCGCATCCACGATGTTCTGGAAAGCCGCCCCCGGCTCATCCCAATTGAGGAGGGGCACGGAGTTCCGCCACTTGGCGTTCAGCAGACCCTCGAAACCAAGCTTCTCCTGGCCATTGAGGATGAGCTTGTCCTCAGCCTGAGCGACGAACGCCGCCGCCCCTGCTGCCGCGCTTATATCAAGGCCCGATCCGCAGTTCTTCGCCGTCTCCAAGTCACGCCAGTAGATCCAAAAGTCTTTGTAAATCATGGGCACCGGCAGGAAGGATCGAGTCTCCGCATGCACGGGATGAGCGTCTTCCTCCCCCAGCAGGCTTATCTCCCCGACGTCCACTCCCGCGAAAATATCCTGCTGAATAGCCTGGACGCCCGCGCCGAGTGGGCCGAAGACATCAATGAACCTTCTCCCCACAAGCTGTTTAGTGGCGACCCGAACGACCGTCTCGTCTATGACCTTCCATTCATCTTCGGTCAACGGCGCTTCGTTACGCAGCAAGTTCTGTTCTAACATGATTCCCTCCTATTCGATCTGCCCTTTCAATTGGCCCACGGTGAGGCCCATCGGCACATTCGGGGCTTGAAGGATTTCGGATTCCTCGGATTGTATAAGCTCGACCTGCCCCTGCCTGATTAACTCAGGATGCGGCTCGGTGAACTCATCGGCCTGGACCTCGTCGAACTGCTTGATCAGTTCCGTCAGTTCGGCGACATGCTCTTTTTCCTCCTCGGTGAGGTGGGCAAGCAGGGCGCGGAATTTCGGGTCCTCTATCCTCTGAAGCTGGTCGGTGTAGACGTTGATGGCTTCCAGCTCCAGAACCAGATCCCGCCTTAATGCCTCCAGCAATTCGTGTACTTCGTCCATCGGTTTCCCCCCGGAATCGCGTCTGTCGGTTGCGACTCTCGTTTCGTTGAGCGGTTACGTCTAACGTCTCACGCCGGCCGATACGAGCCGCGCAACCGCAACCGTACAACTGAATACCCGACGAACCTAGATTCCAAACCAGGGAAGCGAGCTGTTACTCTTATCCCGCCGTAGACGGGCATATGTCCTATGGGTCTTATCGGTCCTATTGTGGGGAGGGCTATCGAGCGGGGTGGGCCT
Organism: Armatimonadota bacterium; assembly: GCA_035686805.1. Classification (GTDB taxonomy): domain Bacteria; phylum Armatimonadota; class UBA5829; order DTJY01; family DTJY01; genus DASRZD01. Next base: position 7,364 of record DASRZD010000564.1, on the reverse strand, counting down.
CTGCCCTGCGCAGCAATTCGATCACTTCCTCGTCGGTCGTCTGGTCGAAGACTTCGTACCATGAACCGACGGCGAAGAATGGCTCGGGGGTGTCGAGGACGATCAGCTCATCAACTTCGGGCCTGAGGCGAGCGGCCGACTCGGGCGGGGCGGTGGGGACTGCGAGCACGAGCTTGGCGGGGTTTTTCTTGCGAATAGCCCTTGCGGCGGCCATGGTCGTGTGTCCGGTCGCGATTCCATCATCCACGACGATGGCCGTCTTGCCGGTGAGGTCGGGGAACGGCCGGTCGTCGCGGTAGAGCTTCCATCTTCGCTCAATCTCCTTTTTCTGCCGCTCGATCTCCTCGGCGATATACTGCTGTGAGACTCCCAGGTACTTCACCGTCTGATCGTCGAGGACGTACTCATCGCCGCAGATTGCGCCTATCGCAAGCTCCGGCTGGTAGGGCGCGCCGATCTTGCGAGGGATGATGACATCCAGCGGCAGACCCAGCGCAGTTGCGACTTCATAGCCAACCACCACCCCGCCTCGTGGGATAGCGAGGACGATGGCATCCGCCCCCCGGTAGTTCTCCAACGCCGCCGCAAGGCGCTTTCCAGCATCTTGTCTGTCTCGAAAGATCATGTTCTTCTCCGATCCCAGGGATGAATCCCTAGGCTAGAATCCGAGCGAAACCCTCCGCCACAAGCTCCGGGTTAGAGAGCCAGGAGGGCTTTGCCTGGTACTAGCCCAGGGTTTAGAACCCTGGGCGGTCCGTATGTCCGCTGATCTAACATGCATTCTGGCCATCGGTCTAGTAACGCAAAACATCATTGTTTCCCGAAAAGATAAAAGCTTCCTGATTTCTTGGTTTTATGGTTCTCCGCTGCAGATCGACGTCCCACCTAGCAGTCTTAGATCCTCCGTTTACTTTAAAGCCAACCCCAGCCTCATACAACGGACCGCTTACCTGGAATGCATACCAGCCTTCGAACTCAATAAAGTTTCCTGAACGTTTCAAGAGCTCCAAGTAACCGCTTGTTAGCTGTAACACATTACCTTTTGTGCCCGGGATCTTGGCTGACTTCAGAATTCTGACAACCTCATCATCCCTGCCTGCCCAGGTATCCCTGATTGGTTCTTTTGGCGTCGGAGCAGGTGGGGCTGGCGTTGGAGAGGATGGGGGAGGTGCCATAGTGGGCCCCGGCTTCGGGGCAAGCGTTGCCGTTATGGTACCGATGATGAGAATCAATACCAGCAGACTCAAACACCCGACAGCCCCCCAGCCAATCGGGGTGAGCTCAACTATGCGATGGGGACGGGTTGGGTGTTGGTCGTTCGCCATTCCATTCACCTTCTCATTTCAGGCTTCCATTCTCATTTATCATGATCCCCAACTCCTGTGCGCAGCTCACACATTTGCCCTGGTCGGTCACTCCCCGCACCCTCGTGGTGTACCCTAATCGCGTAATCACCGGCTTCCCGCAATTCGGGCAGTATGTGTTCTGATCCTCCGTTACATTCCCAATGTACACGAACTTCAGCCCTCCTTCCAAGCCGATCCTCTTTGCCATCTCCAGAGTCTGAAGCGGAGTCGGCGGGACGTTCGTTAGATCAGCACAAGGGAAGAACCTCGTCACATGCCATGGGGTCAACTCTCCGAGGTTTTCCTTCACCCATCGAGCTATCGAGCGCAGGTTCTCCGGATCGTCGTTCCAGGTCGGGATGACATTCGTCACCACCTCGATGTGCATGTGCCACTTGTCCTTCGCCGCCTTCGCGACATCGAGCACCCCTTGAACGCTCGGGATGTTGATGAGCTTTCGATAGAACTCGTCGGAGAAGCTCTTGATGTCCACGCGGTAGACATCCAGGTATGGACCGATGGCATCAAGCCCCTCGGGAGTGATGTAGCCGTTGGTCACATAGACCGTCTTCAGGCCGTGCTCTCTTGCCAATTTGGCACAGTCGAGGGTATATTCCAGCCAGATTGCCGGCTCATTATAGGTCCAGGAAATGCTCTTACAGCCGTGCTGTTTCGCCAGCCCAACCGCCTGCTCGGGGGTCACCCGATGCCCCGCGACCGCCGGAATCTCCGTCCCATCCGCAAAGGCGATCTCCCAGTTCTGGCAGAAGACGCATCGGAAATTGCACCCGAAGCTCCCCAGTGAGAAGCACTTCGTCCCGGGGAGATAGTGATAGACCGGTTTCTTCTCGATCGGGTCCGCGGCCATCGAGGAGACGACATTGTAAATGGTCGAGTAAATGTCCCCGCCCTTGTTCACCCGGGTCAGGCAGACGCCGACCTTCCCCTCAGCGATGTTGCACCGCCGCTGGCAGACGTTGCACTTCGCCCGGTTATCCGCCAACCGCTCGTAAAGAATGGCCTTATGCAATTCCACAGTTGCGCTATTCGCCACATTGTATGTTATTACCTGTTTGCGGCACAATTGAACACGAACCGGAACCTAGAGGTGCTCAGCCAACTATTGCCTCACGCCATGGCTAGCGAAAAAGCGAACGCTGACCAGCGCAACCCTCATACAGATCTGCCGTGGACAGAGAGACTATGACCTTGAGCGGTTCCGGTTCGAGCGCTGCAAAGAAGAGCGGTCGAACGTCATCCCAATTCAGTCCCCCAAGCCCACATCCAAGCTGGGGCATCGCAATGGACTTCAGCCCCCAAGCGGCATAGTGCCGCTGTAAGTCTTCAAGGCCCGCCTGTATCCATTCGAGCCTTGAGGGTTGGGTCCAGTGGTCTTTGGTAGGGAAGTGAACGACGCTGCGTTCGCCTCCCTGGCCCGCAACATAGAGCAGCACGCCCGGCCGCAAATGACTCCACTCACAGGCAGCCTTGTATGCTCGGTAGCTCCGGGGGTACCGCTTCTTCATCTCCAATGCGATGCCCTTGCCCATCACTCCTTTGCAGTTCACGGGGTTCACAATGGCATCTGCTTGGATAACAAACAGGTCAGCGTCACGGACTTCTTCAATCATGGTGCGGGCTGAACAAAGGTTTTCTCCGTGTCCTTCGTGGCTCCGTGGTTCCATTGGTTTCTCAGGCCGCGAAGAGCGTTCTCTGAGGCTGGGGCTTCTGAGCCGGAATCCTGCTCGCGGCGATTGCGAGTCTCCTCGCCGCTTCGACCCTCAACTTCGGCACCGCCCGAATTTCCGCCAGCTTGAAGGTGTACATCAGCGCCCGAACCTTCATGTAGATCGGGGCAAGCGGACTTCCGGGCTCCAGGTGAACATCCCGGTTCGCGATCCCGGCGGTAACCTCGTCCTGGCAGAGTATGGACACGCTCCTTGCGCGAAGGCTTCTCCCCAGTTGGAGGGCACGCAATATCGCCCGAAGCTCTAGGTACTCGGCGCTGCCATAGGATTGATCATAGATGCGGCTGACGACATTGGCGGGCGCATTGGCAGTCGTCACGCCGATCCCCGCCGGCCCGACCTCCGGCACATGAACCGCCGTCATGATTTGCACCGCCCTCGCTTGCCTCATCTTACCCTCCGGCCGTTCGATGTTCGACGTTGGACGTTCGGAACGTTGAGCACCTGTCCTGCGTGCAGCGCCTGGCCTGCCTTCAGCCCATTCGCCTGCCGCAACTCATCTATGCGCTCGAGGATATACTTGTTCGGGTCACCGTATTGCGCTGCCAGGCTCCAAAGCGTGTCGCCGGAACGGACCGAGATCGCCGTCATGGTGGGGGAGGGACGATCAACCGCCATGGTCAACCCGCAAACCAGAAGCAGCGAGCAGACGGAGACTATCAGCACGAGCATCTCGGCTCTATCAATCCGCTTCAGTGGAAGCCTTTCACGGTACACGCCTATCCATGGGTGAAGAAGCTGCCTTGCTATCATAGCCGTGCCTCCTGTCAATGGAAACTTAAGTTTGCCATCTGCTCTTAGTCTACCAAGTAGGCTTCCACTTGTCAAGGGGTTTTTCGACTTTTGTTGAAAAATTCTCATTTATGGCATCCCTGCCAATCTATCGTCAAACCTTTTACTTATATAGACGACGGCTCAGCCCACTTAGTGCCGGATTTGCCGAAAAACTGGAAACATGCGTAGGGGAAGACGAGGCGGAGTAATGTCCCGCCTTCGGACGGGATCCCGCTGGCAAGCGGGAGAGTATTGGAGTGTTGGAGTACTGGGAGGACAAAACCATCGCTGAGTGTAAGTCTCCCTTATACAGTCAGTGGAGGTGGAATCATGCAAGTGCTTATCCTGTGCCTAATCCTTCTGGTCGCTTCGACGGCCGGCGCGAGTGACTTCATCATCAGCTATTGGTGCGGGCCGCCGGCGACTACCGACCCGATGAAGAGCTATGCCGACGTTGCTGAGGCGAACTTCAACTACTGCCTGCCGCCGTGCAGTGGGGTCACCGTGGAGCAGAACAAGGCCATCCTCGACGCATGTGCGAAATACGGCCTGAAGTACATCATCGGCGACGGCCGCATCATGGCCAAGGACCCCGGCGCCCCCGACTTCGCCGCCAACCTCGATGCCGTCCTCGCCGACTATGGGAGTCATCCCGCCACAGGCGGCTACTTCATCACCGACGAGCCGAATTCGTCCCAGTTCCCGAAGCTGGCGGCGATCAACGGCTATCTGGCCCGCAAAGACCCAAAGCACCTGCCGTTCATCAACCTCTTCCCGAATTACGCCAATGAGGCCCAGCTCGGCAACAAGACCTACGAGGAGCATGTCGCCCAGTTCTGCTCGGTCGTCAAGCCGCGCATCCTGAGCTATGACCACTACATCATGATGGCCACCGATCCGAACAAGCCTGAGCACCTCGGCAGCTACTTCACCAACATGGAGATCGTTCGGACCGACGGTCTCAAGAACGGCATCCCGAGCTGCTATATCCTTTTGGTTACCCCACATTGGTCATATCGGAATCCTACCGATGCGGACCTGAGATGGCAGGTGAACACCGCCCTCGCGTACGGCTACAAAGCCATCCTCTATTTTACCTATTACACGCCTGGGGATCCCTTCAACAACGCGATAATTGACGGCAAGGGCGAGCGGACGGAGCACTTCAATCAGGTCAAGCGCATCAATGGGGAGTTGAAGGTCCTCGGCCCGACCCTGATGAAGCTCACCTCAACCGGCGTCTACCACACCGGCGAGATCCCTGCGGGCTGCAAGGCGCTCGATCCCGGCCTCCCCATCAAAGTCGAGGGCGATCCATTGGTTCTGGGGATGTTCAAGCATGAGGACGGCTCCACCTGGGCAATGATCGTCAACCGCCATCTTCGCAACAAGACCACCGCCAAGCTCACGTTCAAGGGCAAGATCCAGGAAATGAGCCCGAAGACCGGGGTCATGAGGGACTTGAAGCTGGAGAACGACTCGGTTTCACTGGACCTCGCCCCCGGCGAGGCGAAGTTGCTGAGGTTGAGGCAAGGTATATCTAAGCTGCCAGACGCCGAGTAACGTCTTCCAGCGTTGCGTGTCCGTCCTTGATCGCCAGGCAGGCCCGCAGGACGTGCAGCTCCCACATCATGTCATCAGTGGGAAACTCCTGCCGCACAGCCTCCTTGACGGCGGAAAGCTGATCTTCCGTCAGACCGGCCTCATGCGCGGCGCTCTCGTAATCAAAGTAGTTCATTTCACTGCCTCATAACTCAGACGGCGCGAGTATCTCTATTGTCGGTAAACCAAGCAATATGTTCACTTCGTTTACCTGAGCGCGCTTTCGTCGGTTCACCAGGTGCTTGAAGTTCCATGAAAGCAGGATGTCCTGCCGCGAGAGCACGGCAGCCGCCACATGGAGCGCATCGTTGTACATCACAGGGCCAAAAAGGTCATGCCGGATATAGCGATCCGCCAATTCGTGCATCTCCTGAGTGACCGGGATCCGGGCCGTATCTGCCAGCAGCGCCAGCATCACAGAACGGCGATCTTCATCAGGCGTTCGCTCTATCTCGTCCAGTACCAGATCGGAAGTCGAGGCTTCGACTTCGGAAAGCCTGGCCCAGAATTCCTTCGTTTCCGCCATCCTTTCAGGCGCTCTCTCGTCACAGTAGGCACTCAGGACCGATGTGTCCAGATAAACTCGCAGCTTCATCTGTTCCTCGCACATGACGCAAGCCTGCTACCTCACACTATACACCATCAAACGACGGGCGTCAACAGGCCCGATAATCCAAGAAGTAGGAGATTCATGACGGAGACACGAATGTTCATGTAGCTAACTACCATTTTGGAGTAGGAGTGTTCAGGTGATCGAGGGGATTAGCCATCTAACCTTTGTCGCATGAGACTTCCCACTCCCCCCTGGGTGAGAGAGACTCTCCTTTACCAACTGTTGCCCGGTAGCCGATAAAGGACAGGACGGGAGGAGTCACCATTATGGGCAAAGAGGCGAATCCTAATCAGAGAACCCTTCATCTCACAGTAGAGGTCAGCGGCTGCCTCGGTGAATGCGCTCACTGCTGGGCTCAAGGGCACCCCTATCCGCCGATGGAGCTGACTGACATCGAGCGGGTGCTGGAGGAAGGCGCTCGGTTCTGCCGATCACAGGGCTTGAGGTTCATGCCGTTTCCCATGCACGAAGTCCTGATGCACCCGGACGCCCTCAGGATCATCCGGTTGTTCTACTCACACGCTGACGGCAAGCTGTTCGAGCCATTCACTACTCCTGGGCCTCTCCTCGCCCAGCGCGCTGATTGGGAGGAAATCCTCGGCTGCCTGAAGGAGCTCGGCACAACTACCCTCTGGTTTGCGATCCATGGCCTGGATGAGCTTCATGACCGCGTTGCCGGCCGAAACGGCGCTTTCAAAGAGACTGCGACCGCGATTGAGCGGGCTAAGGCCATGGGTCTCCGATGCGGGACCAACCTGTTTATCACCTCGGCAAACGCTCATCAGATTCCTGAGATCCTGGAATTCTTCCGCTGCGTGGGAATGGACGAGTTCTCTGCTGAAGTCGTCAGCTATAATTGCCACGCTAGAGGCCGAGAACACCAAGCCCTTCGTCCGAATCTGGCCGAACTGCTTCCCTACGCCCAATCCATATCAGAGGCAACTATGTGGCACAGGGACTTCTGGTCAAGTCTGGACAAGCATACCGAAGGCTACTACGTGAACCATATGCTCGCCAACCCGGAACCTGGTGAAACGACATGGCCCGATCCTGATCCCATTCACATACCAATAGTTTGCAGGAGCAACTTCGATTTGCGCGTAGGAAAGGCAGGGTCACGCGGACCGCTCTTCGGCAACTTGCGGAAGGATGACCCACAGGCGGTTCTTAGGAAGGCCGTCGAGGCTGCGCCGTACTCATACCTGGCTTGGTGCATCCCCGGCGAGGAAGTCCCTTCTCCTCTGGAACTCGTCCAAGGGTGGGGGAATCCTGAGGGGCAAA
>DASRZD010000563.1:0-4035 GCA_035686805.1 Armatimonadota bacterium | reverse complement strand
CTCACTCGCTTTGACCTCACGATGAACGTGGTGATCCGTCTGTTCATCGGGACATTCGGTGTCAAAGCCGGCATGGAAGTAGACCTCTGCTTCGTGAAATGCTTCCTCGGCTGCGAAATCTGCCGTGCCTCCCAGCACCTGAATAAGAACATCGCGATCCTGGGGATTCGCCGATCTAAGCCGAGGAACGAGTATCGAGCTGAAGATCAGGATGGCAATCGCTCCGGCAATGACGATCTTCGGCAGCCACCGGTCCATCAGAGCCACCTTCTTCGGAAGATGACGGCCGCCATAGCGGTGACGACGAACGAGTACCCCAGGCCGTAGACGATCACTTGCCCCAGTATCGAAAGGGGTAGAGGCCCCCACCCATGGACCACTCGCTGGCTGATGTTGAAGAACTCGAAATGCGGCATCATCAGATATACCACCCAGCTCAGGCTTCGGGCAAGGGGCGGCATCTTTGCGATGAGAGCCAGGATCGAAGGACCGCCATAGCGCATGATTGCCAGAATGAGCAATGAGAATGTGACCGCCGCCCCGGGTGTGCCAACCACAGAGAACAGCATCGCAATGGAACACACCATAAACAAGGCGGTTATCTGGAGTGCGAATGCCTGCCAGAGACCCGGATCGGCGACGCTGGTGACTCCCTTGAACATCATCATCAGCACGAGGACCAGGAACATGCAGGCGAAGCATGCGACCGATGCAAATGCCGCGCCCAGCGTTCGGCCGGCAATATAGTGCCAGCGGCTGATCGGCCTCGACGCGAGCACGTAGACCGTCTTATGCTCCAGATCGGACGCCATCTGCCTCACTGCCAATGGAATTGCCAGCGCGAATGATGCAAGCCATGTCACCTGCATGACGATGTCTTTGGCGAAGCGCCCCGTGCCCGATGCGCTCATGTTCAGCATCAGCATCCATACGGCCAATCCCAGGACCAGCACCAGGACGACATAGAACTCCTTGCGCCGGAGGTTCTCGATGATGGCTAGTCGTGCGATGGCTAGGCTGCCCATGGAAGCTCCTCCCCAAGCAGCCGGAGAAACGCCTGCTCCAGGTTGCCCCCGGTATCAACTGCTTCCGCAACCGGTCCCTGATAGATCAACCGGCCTTTATCCAGCAGCAGGATTCGGTCGGCGACCATCTCGATCTCCCCAAGCTCGTGTGAGGAGAAAAGGATCGTCTTGCCTTCGGACCGCAGATCGGCCAGCAAGTGCCTCATTCGCATTCGAGCGATTGGGTCGAGGCCGGACATCGGCTCGTCGAGGATTAGGATGTCGGGATTATGAACCAGCGCCTGCGCGCATCCCGCCTGCTGCAGCATGCCCTTTGAGAAAGTGGAGAGCTTGCTCTTGAGATGCTCTGTCATGCCGACTCTCTCGGCCGCACTCATGACCGCTTTCTGCCGTGATCGTGCGGGAAGTCCCGATACTGCTGCGCATACGTGCAGGAACTCCTCCAGAGTGAGGTATTTCGGGTAGAAAGAGACCTCCGGCATGTACCCCAATCGCTGCCGTGATCGGGGGTCGCTGCTCGAGATGCCGTCTACGATGCAAGTCCCTCGGGGAAGGGGGATGAAATCCAGGATTGCCTTGATGGCCGAGGTCTTGCCCGCGCCGTTTGGGCCGATAAAGCCGACGATCTCGCCCTTTTTGACCTGAAAGGAAAGGTCCTTCACGGCCGGCTTCTTCTTCATCCGTCCTGTTCTGTATACTACCGAAAGATTCCTGACTTCAATTGCAGCATCCATGCGCATCACCCTATCCTTATATAATCGGGATTGGGTGGAGTGGACTTTAGACTTTAGACTTCAGACTTCAGAGATAGCGCCCTCCTCCCTAAAGTCTAAAGTCTGTGGTCTAAGGTCCTTTGCATGGTAGAAAACCGCACAACACTGGTATACTATGGTATCATTCAAGCAAGGAGTCCGATATGCCGGTAAGAAACGCAGAAGCCGAGTGGAAAGGCAATTTCAAGCAGGGTCAGGGACGGATGAAAGCTGCGAGCGGCGCATTCGACGTGAGTTATTCGACCGCGACTCGCTTTGGTGAAGAGCCTGGGACTAACCCTGATGAGCTGGTTGCCGCTGCGCACGCCGGCTGTTTTAGCATGGCGTTCTCTCTGCTGCTGGGCAATGAGGGCTTTGAACCTACCAGCATCCACACAACCGACAAAGTGACTATCGAGAAGGTCGGCGATGGGTTTCGAATCACCAAGGCCAATCTCCATACCGAGGCGGAGGTCCCCGGCATAGACGAAGATACCTTCCACAAGCTCGCCAACATGGCGAAGGAAGGCTGCCCCGTTTCAAAGGCGCTCGCCGGCATACCGGAGATCACGCTCGATGCAGTGCTGCTCATCCCTTCCACGAAATAGCTGCTTGAAGGAACTAGCGCAGACCAGGGCGAATTGGCAACCTGGAACAACGAGTTCCCACCGCTCGTCCTATACGATAAGGACTCGCTTGGAGGGGAAGCAATGGGCACAGCTCGTCTTATCTGCGTTTCAATCCTCGTAATCCTGATGGCAATTCTATTCGCCGGCTGCGGAGGCGGCGGTGGCAGCTCCAGTGTCCCGGAGGGACTAGGTATCATTAGAGGTACGGTTCAGGAATTCCCATCGGACCGCGCCGTAAGAGCAACCGCCGATGACATCACAGTCAGCATAGACGGCACTGACATTTCCACCCTCGCAAATGCTGACGGCAGCTTCGTGATCGAAGACGTTCCTGTCGGCCTGTACACCCTCGTAGCTCAGACTCAGGGCCGAGCCAGGGCGCTGGTCGTGAGCGTCGAAGCGCAAAAAGAAACGAATGTCGGCGACGTAGTCCTCGTGGATGCAGGTCAAATCAGCGGACTCGTGACTTCGACAGTCGCCCGTCAGCCGATTCCCGAGGCGCTGGTTTCAGTCATAGACAAGGCGTATGACGTAGACCGACAGATGCCTCGTCCGGTGCGGACTTGCCGTACCAATGGATTGGGTAGTTATACAATCTCCGGCCTTCCCGCCGGTGACTACGTGGCGATCATCTCCAAGGCAGGCTACCGGGTAGTATCGCGCAATCTCACTGTCAGCGCAGGCGCAACTACCCCAGGTGATGCCGCCCTCCAACCTATCACTGCCGTCGGCACAGGCGGGATCGAGGGAACGGCGTACCTGCAGAAGGATAGCGGCGAACCCGTCCCAATTGCCGGCGTCATGATCGGGCTCACCAAGAGCGACGTACCGGTTCCTGCCAGTGAAGGCAGTGGTTCGTCCGATCCCGATTCGCCCCCAAGTCCTCCTTTCTGGGGGCCGTTCTACATCTATACCGGCGAGGACGGCAAGTACCGACTCGAGGGAATCGAACCGGGCGAATACAAGATCTATGCGATCCGCCCGGGTTTGGAGTACCAGGAGCGCTCGGTCAAAATCGTCGCCAACGAGATGCAGCACGCAGACTTCATTATGAGCCTGGTCCCTCCAAGTATAGGTACTATTGAGGGAACTGTAACCAATTCAGAGACTGGGCGGCCCATGGCAGGAGCACTTGTCAGTGCTGTGTGGGATGGTGAGTCCGTGTCGGGCGATTACGGCGGTTCGATCGTGATGCCGGGGGATGACACGACACAAATGCGGTGCACCACCGACGAGCAGGGCCATTACAGGCTGGTGGTTCCGGATCAGGTGACCTCCATTCAAGCGCGTGCTGATGGTTTCGAAGATACACGCGTGCATGTTACCGTCATACCAGGGGCAGTTATCAGAGTTGATATGGAGCTTCATCGGTATTCGGGGGGCGATATGCCTCCACCCCCGCCGCCAGGGCTTTGAGAAGCAGATGCGTGCACGCATCACGCATTACGCATTTGTGTTTGACCTCCCAATTTTTTGTCAAAAAACATCTTGACAAACATATGTTCGATGCCTATAATCTAGGTAGGCGGTCGAAGGGCAAGCCGTCGTAACGAGTAATGCGTAACAGCCAAAACCGGTTCTCCCTTACGCATTACGAATTACTTATTAGGACCCGAACATGCGTTCTAT
>DASRZD010000562.1:0-2589 GCA_035686805.1 Armatimonadota bacterium | reverse complement strand
ATCACTAAACCGAAAAAGGCAAACTCCGGGAAACCGGGGGACGCAAAGCCGCTGGATCTAAATCCTCCGGGATATGATGGCCAGGCTGCCGAAGTTAGTTCCGCCATGTACGGGCTTGTCCCGATCTGTCGGGAACTCGGGGCCTGGTTTTCGTCATTTAGGGAGGTGTCTCAGGTGGCCCTGCCGGATTCGGTTCTAGCTCAACGGGCTTTGGAGCGGTATAGCATACTGGTCATCGGCGGCGACGCAGTCTTTCTGGTTGATCGCGCCATGAACCATAAGCTCTACCTTGGCCTGGACAAGAACGTTGGCCGCCCTGAGATACGCCGCTATGTGGACTCACTGAATCGCGACCTCAAGGATCTCTCTGTCGGCGACTTCCTCCTCAAGCACGGCCTCAGACGGTAGGGTTTCGCCGGCGTCACGTACTTGGCGATCAGGTTCTCAAACAACTTGGCTGTTTGGTGTCAGCGGACGCGTCCGATCTTGATGCTTCCCCTGTCTTCCCATGCTATCTGCTTGCTCAGGGCACTGTGTATGACCGATATAAGAGGGACGAGCACCTCCCCGTCGGCGAACTCGACAGGTCGAGACAACTGAACGGTCTGCTTACCCACACGAGCTTGGGACCTGCCTTTTCCGAAGACCAACGGCTTCCCTTTGATGTTTGTCTTCACCTCGTCACCTTCTATTTCGACGGGGGTCCTTGGGCCGAGGATGGCGGCCACATGTCTCAACGGAACGATGTAATCATTGGCGCCAAGCCTCTTGGCCGGGATTGAGCGGGGGATGCCGTCGGCGTCATAGATGGCGACGGTCACAGCCTGATCTCCCCAGAGACGCTTGCCCAGATCACGCATTTTCCAGGCATCCTCCAAATCAACTCTGAGCTCCTGATCCGCCGCAAGCGGCAGTATGGGAACTGGTTCGGGGCTTCCCGACAGAGCGGCATGGATTCTCCGTCCCAGCCGGGAGGCGAGTGCAAATAGCACGTCAGAGTCGATGCCGTCTTTGCTGGATAGGTGAACGCTGGCCACAACATTTCCTTGAACAAAGACTACCCCCCCGCTGGTGGCGGTACTACCACCAGATGCGTTGTCACCGTACCAGGCACGGTTGGCGAATGGTGCCACACGACTCTCGCCTGTTACTTCAGGGATGGTCACTGAGGCAGAATATATGGTTTGGAGGGCGATTGAGACGGCCTCCTCCTGTGAGGTTGCTACTGCAAGCTCCACATCGGCACCGCGCTGTCTGGTCAAGAGAGTGCCCGGCTTTCCTGTGGGTGGACCGCTCCAGGATTGCCGGAACCTCCGCAGAGGCTGAGAAAACTCCAGCAGGCCCATCTTTGGGGAGCGAGCGTCCATTCTCAGGTCAGACAGGACAGCCTCCCATGGCAGATCCTCGCCGCTAACCATCAGAACACTCGGATTTCCTACGGAAACCACACTCTCTGCCTGTCTGATGAAACCACATACCAGCACAACAAGCAGTACAGCGCCGGCAATGCCAGCCATGGGCTTCCGCCCTACTGTCTTCCCTATCGCTAGGTATTTCATCTACTCCGTAACCTCCTGCAGTGAGAATGCATCTCCCAGAGTCCAACTGCCTGGGGGATTGGCGTTGAAGTTCGCCATAGTATCATACAAATCGTTCTTGTAAGAGCCATTGATGCTCTCATCTTGAGTTACGCGTGGGCTTGACTGATTCAACTGCAGACAAGAATCAAATGCGTTGATATATTGCCCAATTTGATGGAAATTCCAATCGACTACCTGCCAATCAGGACTCCCCACAGGGTCTATATTGTAGGTAATGAAGTGGTCGGTATCGCCATCATCTATCCGTCTAAGTTGACCGTTCATCCCGACGCTGTTACAGAGTTTCACCCACCATGCAGACATGTCACGACAGTCAGCAACATCGTCGTCGATGAATGCCTTCATTCGGAATTCTGTGCCATCGGAACTGCAGTGCGATCCGGTAGGCCCGCCATCATAGTTCTTCCCACTGCTCCAGAAGGCCTTGTATGCAAGGCGTTTCCTTGCATACAGCTTCCCCTCGTCCGTGTTGGGATATCCGGTTTCTTCCATCCATTCGCACGCATCCTTGGTCACGGCTGACCAGCAGGTCCGTGGAACAGCCGGATCGGGCGGATTCGCGGGTTTGGTGCCCCACGGGCCGATCGGTGCACCGAATGTGAGGTAGACCTGCGGATGAGTTGCATTCCCCTCATCCGCATAGCACCACTCATCTGCGCTGCTCTTTCTCACGTAGAAGTCATAGCTCTGGTCTAGTCTGTAGTCCATAACACTATCCAGGGCGGTGGTCTGATGTGCAAGCGAGTAGGGAAACGAGCCATGCCCCGTGTCCTTATCAACTGAGTATGGAGTGCCTTTAATCTCTCCGAGCGAATTCCGCCACGTCCCACCTACTGTATACCGAATATCCACAGCATCTGTTACATCCTCGCTTGTCATGAGCACATTCACTGTCATGGTGCTGCCTGTGGTATATGCAAAGGGCTTTGTGACACTGGGCGTCCATTGAGGCTCGGTAATCTCCTCGTCGGCAGCCCTATTCCAGAGC
>DASRZD010000561.1:0-3071 GCA_035686805.1 Armatimonadota bacterium | reverse complement strand
GCGGCTGGTGGCGGAGGGGAAGCAGGTCATTTCGCCCACGGGGCATCCTGAGGGGAAGCAGGCCGAGGGGATAACCGCCGTGCCCTTCAACTTCGACAAGCCGGATGAGATCGCCAAGAGCCTTGAGGGCGTGTCAGTGCTCTACAACACCTATTGGATTCGCTTCGCGCACAGGGACATGACCTTCGACAAGGCGATTGCGAACTCCAAGACCCTCATACGGGCGGCGAAGGATGCAGGCGTGCGGCGGATTGTCCACATCAGCATCGCGAACCCCTCTGCCGATTCGCCCCTGCCCTACTATCGTGGCAAGGCGATCGTCGAGGAGGCGATCCGCGAGTCGGGGATGACATATGGCATCCTGAGGCCGGCGGTGATCTTCGGCGACAAGGGAATACTCATCAACAACATCGCCTGGTTTCTTCGCCATATGCCAGTGTTCATAGCTCCCGGCAATGGTGAGTATTGCCTCCAGCCGATATTCGTCGAGGACCTGGCCGATCTCGCGGTGACTCGGGGCTCGAATGATGAAAAGGTGATCCTCGATGCTGTCGGCCCGGAGAAATTTGCGTTCAACGATCTGCTTGATTTGATCAAAGGCACCGTCGGAAGCAGGACTCTAATCATGCACCTCAATCCGAAGCTCGCATACCCGATGTCCAGGCTGCTGGGCTATGCGTTGAAGGACGTCGTCCTGACCTGGGATGAGGTCGAGGGCCTGCTGGCGAACCTCCTGGTCTCCGATCAGCCCCCGACCGGCCACACCCTCCTCAGCCAATGGCTCGAGGAGAATGTGGATTGGATCGGGACGAAGTATATGTCCGAACTAGGGAAGCACTACCGGGCTTGATGGTTGATGGGGAATGGTTAATGGTTAATGAGGGACAGACCGGCTGATCCCATAATCCATCAACCATTAACCATGAAACCATTCTGCATCATGCTGCTTTTCCCAGCGTCTCCTCCCCCGGCTCCCACTCGACTGGAGGGCCTTGAGCACGCGGATCGTCTCCTCGACTGCCATGTGCAGCCCCAGATACTTTTGCGAAGTTCGAGGCAGCGGTCAAGCAGAGCATTATCCTACGGCAGCGCGCCTGCGTAGCTTCCTTCAGCAGTGAGCCGGCAGACCGGGCTGTCTGGAGCGGGACGGAAGTCGCGGCGGTCTATGTCTACAAAGCGCGGGTCTTTGGCCACCGAGTTGATGTCCTTGCCCGTCTTCGCCTGATAGGCCGACAGTCCGTTCATCGCGTAAGAGTCCGATCCCCAGCGTATCATAGGCCCTGATGGCTGGTACCAGCAGTTGTGGTCCATGATCAGGCCGGCCGACCAATCATTGTGCAGGTCCAGACAGCATTCATTGTCCTTCTGCATCTGATAGAAGATGTTGTTGCACACGAAGAATGACGTCGTTTTGGCGCTGTTGTCGTAGAACATCAGGTGTCTGCCGCTCGGATCGGGTCTCTGGCTATGGCCCCATCCATGTCCGGCATTGACGCAGGTGTTGTTCTCGAAGCGGATGTTTTTCGTAATCGAGTCCTCGGGCCGGTTCCAGTATTCAAAGGAGTACTCGCAATTCCAGATGACGTTGTTGCGGTAGCAAATGTTGGCCTGGGTGTTTGTGCCCGATCCCTGATTGGTGAGCGCGGCGTCATATATCTCCCATAGCCTGCATCTTTCGACGAGGTTATCGTGGGCATTGCCCCAGAACTCAACTCCGTTGCCATACCTGACAGGCTTGCCGGATTCGGTCGTGAACAGAAGGCCCCCTCCGATGTAGGAGAACTCGCAGTCCCTGACCACGATATGGCTGGCGTTACCGCCTCCTATCCCATGCGCCCCGCCGTAGCGCAGGTCGAGGTCGCTGTAAGTAACATAACTCCTTTGGTCTTCCTGGATAATGTGCCTGGTAAGCGCGCATTCGATACTCAAGTACCGCTTCGCCGGGTTTTCCTCGCAGTACATTACGACCGCGGTTTCGTCCCGATCATACCAGAATCTGCATGGCCGGTCCACATCCTTCCGACTCCAGACCTTGATACCTACAGCTTTCCCCTCGTCAAGTATGATATTCCCCGCGTCCACCGGGATACTTTCGGTCTCCCACACATTGCCGCCCCGGTCATGCCAGTCGGTCTGGCGGTTTCTCTGAAGGGAACCAAAGATACGAGGCTTCGCCCCCTTGCCGTAAGCGCCGTATGTGACCTGCCCGGTTGCATCTCCACTGATCGGTATAAGCTGCCCCCGCCACGTATCGCCTCTTCTGAATAGAACGGAGTCTCCCGGTATCAGACGCGCCGAGTTCACACGCGCAATCGTCTGCCAGGCCGACCGAGGTGACAGGCCGTCGTTTGAGTCTTTTCCGGCACCGGCGCTGACGTGGTAGCTGACGCCGGGCTTGTCTTTCTTGACATCCGCCTTCTCCTGTGCGGCCGACACTGGGTCACTCATACGGCAGAGCCCGATTACGGCCAAGACGGCCAACCACCGCGATGGTTCCGAGCAGCGAATTCCCCTTAACGCAGACAAGCGCGGTGTTTTCCTCCGCGCTCCGGTCCGCCCGTGGATCTGCTGTCTTCCGAGTATATGCCAAGCGGCGCAATATGTTCTCATCGCTCTCTCCAATACACGTGTGTGGTTCTCTTACTCGTCTTCCAGGGTATGTGATCCTCTCATTCGGCAGGGATTATAATCCCTCCCGAAGCAGAATTGATCCAGCACAAATTACCACGTCCGCTGGCCATTATCCTGCCGGCGTTGCGCGGCCATGTGCTCTATTGCAGCGAGGTCGTTGCGATCTGCTCAATCAGGTAGAAGTAGGTGATCCTCCATGCCGTCGGCGCCCGATCACCAGACCCGGCCGGCACTACCACTCCAGCACTTCGCCGGCTTTGGATGGACGTGCCAAGCGCAGACTTCGCACAATACGCCCGTATGGCCGCGTAGGCCGCATCACAAACTTGGCGCGCACACCTAAGCTCCCAACCGCCGAGAAACCGGTAATAGTACCAGGTGGCGGCAATGGTTAATGGAGAATGGTCAATGGGGGATAGGTCTGCTGCTCATCAACCACA
>DASRZD010000560.1:0-3941 GCA_035686805.1 Armatimonadota bacterium | reverse complement strand
CGCGTGCAGGGGCCCGGTCCGATTGTTGCCGAGCGCGCACTGGAGGGATGGACATCTGACGGGAAGTCTGTTGTCATCACGGGTGTCATCTACGACGGGCTCGAAATGCCATCGGATGCAAGGGAAGTCGGCACTAAGCGGATTATCGTGAAGGATGTATTCTGCTCACAATAATTTCCGGAAAAAGACCGCCGAGTCCTCGTATCCGAGGGCAAGGTAGAAGGGCGCGGCACGGCGGGTTGCCAGCCCCACGAGCCTCGAGCCCCTGGACCTAGCCCATTCCTTGAAGGCGGCCATCAAATCCCTGCCGACGCCCTCTTTGCGCCGATCCTCCTGCACCATGATCTCCTCCACCCACGAGACCCGGCCGTTCGCATAGAAGGCATAGTGGTCGAACCCCAGGCAGTAGCCGATTACCCCGTCATCGGCCTCAGGCGACGTGCAGCCAGACGCTCTCATCCGCCAGGAATTGCCCGAATGCAATGTCGAATGCCTGCCGCTCAGGCTTAAACGATGTGGCAAAATCCTTCACCAGCGCGAACAACGCATCCGCATCGTCGGCGGTTGCTTCTCTGATAACCACTGAAGTCTCCTTTCCACCCTATATACCGGAAACCGGTTCGAAAATCCTGTCTTCCCATTCCTCTTTGGCTGCTCTTTATTGCTGAGCTTGACAATCCTATCGCCTGGTTGTAAACTGAATTCCGCCTTTTACGCGTCTGCATTTCGGTTTTTCCTGAAGGGGTTTAGATAACGATAGCCTGGGGTATGATGGCTATCATATCTGCCAAGCAGGAGCTAATGCAGGGAGGAGGGCGTCTTGGTGCCAGGTAACGACGACACGGACGGCATGATTACTTTTGCCAATCTGCTCCAGGCTCTGTGGGAAGAGCTGAGAAGGACGATCGGTAGCGCACCAACCACGGCCCTCCTGCGACGAGCAGTCGCCGTTTCCCTGGAATCCAATCCTATCTTCAGCTCCGCGGTTATTGAAAGAACCGGGCGCGACTACGCGTATCAGATACGGGACAATGCCAAGACAGAGAGCATAACCGTCGGGGAGCTTCAAGGATTTGTGGACAATGTCTTCGACCTTCTTTCGGAGCTTACCGGGACGGTGCTGGTAACTCATCTTTGTCAGAACCCGACTATCAAGAAGCTCATGGAAAGCGAGGGTGCAGTACATTGACTGGTCAAGATCAACTGCCAAGGATGCAGACATACATCCAAAGTGTGGATGACATCCTCCACGGAGGAATACCCAGATATTCCGTCACGGTCGTCTCCGGCGGCCCAGGCTCCGGCAAGACGGTGTTCACGCTCCAAACAATGTTCAACAATGCCAGGCAAGGCGAGAAATGCATCTACCTGACTACGCTCTCTGAGCCTGCCACAAAGCTGATTCGATATACCCAGCGGTTTGACTTCTTTGACGAGGGCCTGGTTGATGACAAGATCAAGTTCATGGACATCGGGACTGCGCTCAGGACCGGCGGGCCTCAGAATGCGTATGAGGAGATCATTCGGATAGTGGAGGAGGAGCAGCCGAGCATCCTTGCCATAGACAGCTACAAGGCCATTCACGATCTGGCGCCGGGGCCGGACACCGCAAGGCTCTTCACCTATGACATTGCCGCATTCCTCGCCGGCTGGTCGGTTACCAGCTTTCTGGTGGGTGAATATACGCTTGATGAAGTGAAGACAAACCCCGAGTTCGCGGTGGCCGACGTAATCATCCGCCTGGCAAGGGAGGTCGAGCGCCTGAGAGGTCTCCGAGAGATCGAGGTTATTAAGCTCCGAGGCAGCGGGTATAATGATGGGCGGCACTTCTACGAGATTTCCCAGGCCGGACTCAGGGCATATCCCCGAGTGGGAACTGTAGAAGAGGAGGAGTACATAAAGGCCGAGATGCGCATCCCATCGGGGATCTCCGGGCTGGACGAATTGTTGGAGGGCGGCCTCCTGGAGACATCGGCGACCCTTCTGGAAGGGACGACAGGCGTCGGTAAGACTTTGCTGGGACTTCACTTCATGGCTCAGGGCACGAGGCGAGGCGAAAAGGGCATAATATTCGCCCTGGAAGAAAGGCCCTCGCAACTGCGGGACGTGGCGGCCGGAGTGGGGATCAACCTGGGGGAAGGGAGCGGTATCCAGATCCATTACACCAATCCGGTGGAGCTGCTGGGGGCGAAATGGCTTGAGAGCGCACGCAATCTGATCTCCCAGCAGGGAGTGAAGCGGGTGATGATTGACAGCCTCTCCTCTATGAGGTTGGGAATTGTTGATCAAGATCGGTTCTATGACCTGATCTACACGGCCATCAAGATGTTTCGGTCCGCGGGCTGCACGCTAATCATGACCCTGGAACTGGCAGAGAATGCCGGCGCTATCAGCGCAGCCTCGGGTCTGTCAGCCATAACCGACAATATAATCCTTATGCGCTATGTCGAAATCGAGTCCCGACTGAAGAGGGCGATCGCGGTCTTGAAGACACGAGGATCATCCCATGACAGCGAGCTGCGGGAGTTTGCCATCAGCAGTCAGGGGATAAGCGTTATCGGCCCATTCAAGGAATTCAGAGGAGTGCTGACCGGCATTCCTACGCCGACAGCATCATAGGGGAATGACTACGATACCAAAACGATCACCAAGGGCTATGCCTGCCATACTTGCCGATATCGCCCATGCTCTCTCTTCCATGCAGGACTGGGAGGCGAGGGTATCTCACTCGCTGTCCCTGCTGTGCGACGTGTATCCCGATAGCGGTGTGCTGCTGGGCATTCAAACAGGAGAGTGGCAGTTCTTCCACTGCAACGTGCATTCGTCCAGGGTGGAGGCGCTCGAGACTCTGCTTCGCCGGCATTACATGATACTCACCGGAGAAGAGCAAGTTCGCTCGGCAATGAGGGCCTCCGGCGAGTACGCAGGGTACCAGCCGATCCGGGAATCGGCCGCCGACATCGGGAGCTTTCTGAGCATGCCGGCGGTCGGGGTGGATGAGATCATTGGCATTCTGCACATCTATTCCGATCAGAAGGACTCTTACTCGGTGGAGGACGTCACGCTGATCTCGGTTGCGGCTTCGCAGCTTGGGTCGTATCTGTCGTCGGTGATGGCTTTCAGGAAGGAGGAAGTCGCGAGGCGGGAGATAGAGCAGCTGAAGAGCCAGGCCGAGAACCACCTCCGTCTTCTTCAGCGGGCACTGATCCCCGAGAAGCCGATGGTCCCGCCTGGTTACGACATTGCGTCCGCCTATGTCCCCGAGGGCGGACAAGCCGAGATCGGCGGCGACTTCTATGACGTTTTCCCCACGGAAAACGGTAAAGTCGGCATCATGATAGGAGACGTATCGGGCAAGGGCGTATCGGCGGCATCATTGGCGGCGGCAACCCGCAGCACGCTTCGAGCCTTCGCATACGAGCTGTCCTCTGCCGCCGGGGCTCTCACTCACGCGGATGCCGTGCTATCCGGTCAGCAGATAAGCGAATCCTCGTTCGTATCCGCGTTCTTGATCATCCTTAACCCGGACACGGGGGAGTTCGTCTACAGCTCGGCCGGACATCCGCCGGCTGTCCTGCATCATGCAAATGACGCTAATTTGCTGATGTTCGGGCATCCGCCTCTGGGGCTGGCACAGAATGAATACGAGGAAGCTGCCGGCAAACTTGGCCCTGGTGACAGAATTGTCCTGTACACTGACGCCATCATCGAGGCCCGGCACAATGCAGAAATGCTCGGGACCGATGGCCTCATCAGCACCATCCTGCAGTCCGGCGGGCTGTCTCCTGCGGGCCTTGTGAGCGAATTGCTGGCCGCCGCGACATGCTGGTCGAAAGGGCCCCTTTCTGACGACGCCGCCATCATCGTTGTCGAGAGAAAGGCCTAGGGCTCCCGCTCTGCGCAGATATGCCCATCAATCGCCCAGACGACGCCGTTGCAGG
>DASRZD010000559.1:0-9783 GCA_035686805.1 Armatimonadota bacterium | reverse complement strand
ATCAGGTCGAGCGTGACCATGGCCGCTTTGGCCTCACCATCCGAGAGGACGAGCGCCTTGGCGTAGAGGTCATCGTGGACGCCGATGTTGCCGGGGATCCGGCCGGCGTAGCCGCAGAGATTGGTGCCGAGAGGGGGATTGATAACGGCGCGAGCAACGCCCGCGGATAACTTGCCCATGATTCCACCTTTCGCGTAACGAGTAACGAGTAATCCGTAAGGCCGAACCGGTTGCGCATTACTCCTTACGGATTACGACATTGTCAATCAGCCGCGTCCTGCCGATTCGAACCGCAAGCGCGAGGAGAGCCTTGCCCTCGATGCTTATCAGGCAATCGAGGTCTTCGGGGTCTACGACTGCCACATAGTCAATAACGGCGGCCGGCTCTTTCTCTACGAATTCCTCGACTTTCCGCCGAAGTTCCTCCCCCGATGTGACTCCCGAGTTCAGAAGTTCCTGCCCGTATGCCAGGGACTTGCTCAATACCAGGGCCGCCCGGCGCTCCTCCGGGCTGAGATAGGTGTTCCGCGAGGACATCGCCAAGCCATCCGGCTCGCGGACGATCGCCATGGGGACGATCTCCACCGGCACATCGAGGTCGCGGATCATGCGCTCTATGACCTTTAGCTGCTGGTAGTCCTTTTGGCCGAAGTAAGCTCGGTCGGGCTGAATGATATTGAGGAGCTTGAGGACGACCGTCGTGACCCCGAGGAAGTGCCCCGGCCTGGATGCACCGCACAGGCCCTCCGTGAGCTTTCTCACGGCGATGTAGGTGTTATGCCCCTCGCGGTACATCTCCTCGACCGATGGGTTGAAGATCAGGTCAACCCCCACTTCCTCGGCCACGCGGGCGTCCCGATCCAAGTCGCGAGGATAATCCCGGAAGTCTTCGCTTGGCCCGAACTGGATCGGATTGACGAACAGGCTCACGACTACGAAGTCGTTGTCCTTTCTCGCTTGGCGCATGAGGGAGAGATGCCCCTCGTGGAAGAAGCCCATCGTCGGTGCCAGCCCGACGCTCTTCCCCTCAGCCCTTGCCTGGCAGATGATCTCTCTGGTTTCACTGATTGTGTGAGTGATGAACATTCTAGAGAAGCTCTTTGAACTGCTCGTCGCTGAGCCCTGCAGCCCGGATCAACGTTCTGAGGGTATAAGGGTTGATGGGATTGTGCCTCGGCAACGTAAGATACCGAGCGCCATCCGACATTACAGTATGCTTGCCCTGCCTGATGACCTTGAAACCCACTTTCTCGAACGCCTTTTGCGCTCGGGCAGTAGAGACGTCGGTGAAAAGCATCAGGCGGCTACCTCGACCAGCACCACTTCGCAGTCCTCGGACTTCCCCTTTTCTATGATATCTATTGCCTCAAGATACTCCTTAATAGCCGATTTGATGTTATCAATCGCCTCATCGTATGTCTCACCCTGACTCGCGCAACCAGGCAACGTCAGACAGGATGCGTCATATCCGTACTTGCTCTTGTGGACTATTACAGGAAAAGTCAATGAATTCGCCACCCTTCTGCTCAGATCATACCAGTCCCTGGCAGGCTGGTCAACCTATCTAGAAACTGTGTTCCTCCCCCGGAAACTTGCCCGTGCGCACGTCCTCTGCATACTCTTTGAACGCCTGGAGGATCGTTCCCGAGAGATCGGCGTACTGCTTCACGTGCTTGAAAGGAGCACCATAGAGCCCCAGGAGGTCGCTCGTCACAAGCACATGCCCATCGCAATGCGGCCCGGCGCCAATCCCGATCGTTGGCACTGAGATGGCATCGGTCACCTGTTTCGCAAGGTCTTTGGGCACAAGCTCGAGCACGATTGCGAACACCCCTGCCTCCTCCAACTCTTTCGCATCCCGAAGGATTCGCTCGGCCTCCGACTTCGTCTTCCCATGGACCCTCGCCCCTCCGAATCGAGTAGCCGACATCGGCAGCATTCCAAGATGTCCCATGACGGGAATCCCGGCCTCGACTATTCTGACGATCGTGGAAACCATGTGTTCGCCGCCTTCGAGTTTCACGGCAATAGTGATGGTCTCGGTCACCGGCTTCCTGTCTTCCGTCTGATGGCTGATGGCCGCGGCCTCCTGAATCAGGTATCCAGCGTTGGCAACGGCCTCGTTCGGCCCGGCCTGATAGCTCATGAAGGGCATGTCTGCGACAACCATCGCCCGCCGAGTACCCCTGACCACAGCCTTCGTATGATGGACCATGTCCTCCAAAGTCACCGGAAGAGTGCTGTCGTAACCGAGTACCACCTGGCCCAGCGAATCGCCGACCAGGGCAATGTCCAGCCCAGCCTCGTCGAGGAGCTTGGCGGTCGGATAGTCATACGCCGTCAGGACGGTTATCTTCTCGCCCTTCTGCTTCTTCTTCAACAGCGTCGTTGTAGTAACCGTTTTACTTTCCATGAATCCCCCTTACCATCCAGGTCGGAACATATCGCCGAACGCCCATCCGAACAGCACGGCGATGAATGTCACATTGCCGCCAAAAAGCAAGACCTGAGTCCCACCGGGCGTATAGACAATTGCAGCCAGCGCCGTGAGTATGAATGTCGCAATAAGCGCTGTGATCACCGACTTGGATGCATTCTCTTGAACCAAGCCCATTATCGCATAAATCGCCGCCGCAAGGTAGAAGTTGAACAAATTGAAGACAATCAAGATCAGCCCGATCGGATAGCTTGCCTTATTCGGCGATCGGACCGTCTGGAAAACAAGCTCGTCGTCGAGTGGATCGAGCGTCTCGTTGACGCTGAGGATGAAGCCCATCAGCCCGCCTGCAATCAGCAGCACGGCCAGCAGCATGGTGCTCCACGTATCCAGGAGAGCGATATTCATCCGCAGCCAGGGAATAGGCTCGCCGGGATTCATATAGAGCATCATCAGCACCAGGGCCATCATTGACCAGCCCATCAGGTTCAGACCCATCTTGAGGGCTGCTCGGCGCTCGCCGACCTGTGATTGCTTCACCAGCCGATTGAGCCTCGCCTGGATCTCGGGATTCCTCGGGTCGAGTTGCACAGCGATCGAGTACATGGCGATGGCTTCCTCAGCCCGCCGCTGAATCCGGTAAATGTCCCCCAGAATCACATGTGCCTGGACGTTCCGAGCGTCCAACTGCTGGATCTGATTGCACGCCCATGCCGCCGTCCGGAATTGGCCCTGGGTGAAGGCCGTCTTAGCCTGCCTGAGCAATTCTTCAACCTGAACTCGGTTCTGGGATGGTTGATGCCTGGGGCGTGACGCACTCGGCCTGGAGGATGGCGCCGGCCGCCTGGGCGGAACCTTGAACATCTCGGCGTCCAGGGAGGCGTCGTAAATCAGCCTCCTGTCCGGATTGCTGAGGACCTTGTAAGCCTCGCTTATTTCGATGAAGGCCGCCTTAGCGGCGGCTTTGTCCTCGGCCACATCCGGATGATACTTCCTCACTAGCTGCCTATACTTGCGCTTGATCTGAGCTTCCGTCGAAGTCCGAGGCGCCCCCAGTATTTCATAGTAAGTCTTCTTGATTGGCATGGCTCGCTATTACGGCATTACGTTCGCATAGTATCCCATGTAGAATCTAACCACGGTCAGGCCGATGTAACCCGCGACTATCAGCAGCAGGAAAATCCCCGCGATGACGGTGGACTGAACCGTCCCTACTTCCGCCTCGTTCTCGCTGTACTCCGCCGCCTTGTCCAGCATGCCGTCGAGATTGCCCGTTTGCTCGCCCGTCTGGATCATGTCCATGCCGATGTAAGGCACGGCCTTCGTCTTCCTCAGAGAGTCGGTCAATGTCTTCCCGTTCTCGATGTCGGGAACCGCCCTCTTGAGTTTCATCGCCAGATACCAGTTGCCGGTCGCCTGAGCCGCATTGTTCAGCCCCTGTGATAAAGGAGCCCCCGCCGCGCACATTGCCGCCAATACCCGATAGAACTTCGCCAGCGCCAGCATCCTCACGGTCTTGCCCAGTTTCGGGATGGCGAGTTTCACGCAATCGAGCACATAGCCGAATGCCGGTATCTGACTCAGCAGTCGGAAAACGATCCACAGCACCAGCAGACCTAGCCCGACGATTATCACAAATCCCATGGTAGCTCGGACATACGGTCTCCATCCTTCCAGAAGCAGAATGTGAAGCGGCGGAATGAAGATCACCGCCAGCACGAGGATCTTCGGGTAGAGAGTGGCCAGTCGGAGCTTCTGCCGGACGTTGTGCTCGCGCTCCAGATAGTCGGCTATCCTTTGGAGCATATAATCCAGCATGCCGCCCGTCTCCCCGGCTCGAATCAGGCTGATGTGCAGCTCAGGGAAGACAAAGGGATGCATGGCGAAGGCGTCGCTCAACTTGCCGCCTGATTCCAATATAGGCAGGACTTGAGATGCAACCTTCTTCAGCCGCCGACTTCCTCCCTGGCTCCGAAGATTGCTCATCGAATGGATGACGCTCATCCCGGACTTGATCATGGTAGCGAACTGCCGGTAAAAGATCATTAACTGGTAAGGCGAGGCTCCGGCGAATATGGGATAGATGAACCACCGCAGGAGCGGAAACCCCGACTTCGCCCCCTCAGGACGCTCCTCCCTGGACTTTTCCTCCCGCAGGTCCAGAATGAAGTACCCCATCTTCTGAAGCCGCTCGATCGCCGAGCGCTGATCCTCGGCCACCATGACCCCGCCAACCGTCTTACCGGATTTCCCTTTGACTTTGTATCGGAAGCTCGGCATCTACTAATCCGCCTTCATGAACTTGTCCACCCAGTCGAATGGATTTATGGTCGTCGGGCCCGCTATGCAATGGAAAGCGTATCCCAGTACGAGTATGTTCACATAGATCGCTATTCTTGTCATAATCCACTTGGTCCTACCGGCCGCTGAGAGCGCCGCATCCTCGTAGTACGCTGCCATTCGCTCGAGGGTATCAACCACCTGGCCTGACGATTCGCCCATTACCATGACGCGCTGGTCATCGCTCGTAAACATTCCTGTGGCAGTAAGCGCCTCGCTGAACCTCTTCCCCGACCTGATCGCGTCCACCTGCTGATATAGACGATAACTGATGACCTGGTTGTCTGCCGCGCGTGACGCTGCGTCCCAAGCCTGGATCGGGAGAATGCCGGCTTGTTGGAGACGCCATAATATGCGGCTGAAACTAGCCAGTGAGCGCATTCTAGCGAAGCGACCGATCCCTAGGGGCATACGAAGGATCAGTGCGTCGCGCTTAGGGCGCATCTTCGGCTGGTTAAGGATATACTTGGCCGCGAAGTAGACGCCGAACATAATCGTGAGCGGAGGCAGCATGTAGATGGTGATGTAGTGCAGCCAGGCAATGCCTCCCGCACGCAGGTAATCCATCGGATCCTCGCTGTTAACGGTCGCCGCCACCGAGTACATCAATGGCACAAACGGCGCAACAAGCAAACTGCCCACCGCGTTGATCCATAGCGATATTGCCGTCCATCTCGACCACCGGTTCGACGCCCGGATCTCGAACTCATAGTTCAGCGCGAGATCCCCCACGATGACCGGGAGAAAGCCGGCCAATTCGCCCGCAGCAACTAGACCGATCACATTGGGAGGAAAGGCTCGGGGGAACTCCGCCATTGCCTCGCCAAGCCTCTCACCGGCCTGGGCACGCTCAGCCAGGCGTTTGCAGATGACTCCCATGCCATGATGACGCGTCTGAGCGCCTATCTGAACCAGCGCCTGATGAAGGACAACTCCCGAGTGAAGGTATGATGCCAGCCCTCGGAAGAAGACCGCCAATTCGTTCGGCGGAGCGGAGACTCGAGATGTCGGCACGGCCTGAGGTCGAGGAACAGTCTTGGTCGGGGTTGGTGAAACAGGCGCAGTGGAAAAGACGGCATTGACTCGGTAGCCTTTCGCAGTCAGGCGAGTTCGAACCTCGGCTTCCGACACGGCATCCATCGCGCCGATCAGAACCCTTCCGTCCTTTTCCGTTACCTCATACTTGAAAAGCGTCACTCACGCCACCTCCGCCAGCTTGCGGACCCGCTGGTCCCCCAACTTCCCAATTGCCTCGGACGGCTTCAATCCCCCCGGAAGCTCCAGGTCCGGTGCGATCTCCGCGAGCGGGATCAGAACGAACGCCCGATTCATCATCTCCGGGTGCGGAATGGTCAACTCGGGAGTGTTGATTTCCACGTCGTCGTAGAGCAGTATGTCTATATCTATGACTCTCGGCCCCCAACGTAAGTTACGCACGCGGCCCACAATCTTCTCGATGTCCAGAATGGCGTCGAGAAGATCGGTCGGATCCAGGTCAGTCTCGATGAGTGCAACCGCATTGAAGAAATCATTCTGATCGGTCACGCCGATTGGGGCGGTTTCATACAACGAGGATACTTTCATCACGCGAATACGGGGATTGGTGGCAAGGTGGTCGAGGGCCTTGCGGACGTTCGCTTCCCTGTCACCCATGTTCGAACCGAGGCTCAGATATGCAGCAGCCAACTCGACGATCTCACACGAAAAATGGTAGTATTCCAATGTGGAGTAATGGAGTAAGGGAGTAATGGAGTATTGTCCCGCCTTCGGACGGGATCCCGCTGTGGCGGGAGAATCCGGACCCAGTACTCCAGTACTTCACCACTCCAATACTCCGCTTTGGACTTGCTTATTATACCTGAATTCGAATCGGATTGTCATTTTGATGAAGAGTATCACCATTGGGACCGCCGGACATGTGGATCATGGAAAAACGACGCTGATCAAGGCGTTGACCGGGATTGACACCGACCGCCTCAAGGAAGAGAAAGAGCGCGGGATGACCATTGACCTCGGCTTCGCCTCGCTCGACCTCCCCAATGGAACGCATGCCGGTATTGTGGACGTGCCCGGTCACGAGCGGTTCATCAAGAATATGCTCGCGGGAGCGGGCGGAGTAGACCTCGCGCTCCTCGTCATCGCGGCGGATGAATCGGTCATGCCGCAGACCATCGAGCACCTGGAGATCCTCCAGCTTCTGGAGGTCAAGCGAGGCGTGATCGCCCTCACCAAGCCCGATCTCGTGGACGCCGATTGGATCGAGGTAGTCATCGAGGATGTCCGCAAGGCGCTCGCAGGCACATTCCTCGCCGATGCGCCGATCACGCCCGTTTCCTCAACAACCGGCCTGGGAATTCCCGAGCTGCTCGCGGCCATTCAGGAGGCGTCCGAGGGCGGCGAGGCCAGGGACTCATCCGGGCCGTTTCGGCTGCCGGTTGATCGAGTGTTCACATTGACGGGCTTCGGAACGGTCGTGACCGGGACGCTGGTCGCGGGGACGGTGAAGGTCGGGGATGCGGCCGAGATCCGTCCCAAGGGCCTGAAAACTCGAGTCAGGCAGGTTCAAGTCCATGGTCGCAAGGTGGACACCGCCTCGGCGGGCAGTCGGGTTGCCATGAACCTCGCCGGCCTGGAAGTCGCCGAGATCGAGAGAGGCGATGTCTGCGCGACCCCCGAGACTCTGAAGGCTTCCAGGTTGTTCGATCTGCGCCTCACCTTGCTCAAGAGCGCCAAGCCCCTGAAGAGCGGCACTCGCGTCAGATTCCACATCGGCACCGCCGAGCTGCTGGGCAGGCTGACACTCCTCGACCGGGATGAGATCAAGCCGGACGATCAGGCCTTTGCCCAATTCCGATCGGAGTCCCCATCGGCGGCAGCGAGAGGCGACCGGTTTGTGATCCGGTCTTATTCGCCTATGACGACCATCGGCGGAGGGGTGATCATCGAGCCGAACGCTCGCCGGCATAGACGCTTCGATGCTGCAGCCATTTCCGTCCTTGAAACCAGCGCCAAGGGCTCGCCCGAGGAACTCCTGGAGCAGGAGTTGAAACAATCGGCGACAGGGAAGACCTCTTCCGGAACCGAATTGATCGAGTCTCTGAAGCAAAAGGGTAAGGTGATTGAGCTTCCCGGGGGCCGGTTCATCCACGCGTCTGTGCTCATGGGGCACGAGGAGAAGATACGAGCGACCCTCCAAGCCTTTCACGAGAAGAACCCCCTCAAGCTTGGCATGCCCAAGGAGGAGCTTCGAATCACCGCCGCAAAGGTCTTCGACAGCAAGGGCTTCAGCTCGCTGCTGGACTACATGGCGCAGGCCGGCGAGGTCAGCATGACCGACACATCGGTCAGCCTGGCCGGGCGGGAGATCAGCCTGACTCGCGAGCAGCAATCCACCGCAGACCGTATTCTCGGCGAGCTTCGCAAAGCCGAACTCAACGTCCCCTCCCCGACCGAGCTGGGGCCAAGGGATATTCTGGATCTTCTCGTCCAGCGAGGCGATATCATCAAGGTGACCCAGGATTTATACTTCCACCGGGAAACCATCGAGCAGGCCGAGCGGACGGTCCGAGACTACATCGCCAGTAATGGCAAGATCACGGTGAGCGAGTTCCGGGACACCACCGGCTCGACCCGCAAGTACGCCC
This sequence comes from Armatimonadota bacterium, assembly GCA_035686805.1. Taxonomy (GTDB): domain Bacteria; phylum Armatimonadota; class UBA5829; order DTJY01; family DTJY01; genus DASRZD01. The sequence continues at coordinate 1,362 of DASRZD010000559.1, read as the reverse complement.
TCCCCATCCTCGAGTACTTCGACTCCCGGAAGATCACCCGGCGGATGGGGGATTTCAGGGTTCTAGGTTCTCGGTTATAGGTTTTAGGGAGCCCTATAACCTAATACCTAAAACCTATAACCTTCCCTCCGCTACCTTGTTCAGCGCTGCCTCCATCGCCGCCTTCACCCCGGGATCCTTCTCAACCGCAATCGCCTTCTTCAAAGCGTCGGCCCCTCGCGGATCACCTGCTTTTGCCAGCGATTGAGCGGCCGACCTGCGCACAGACGCCCACTTGTCCTCCAGGCCGGCCTTCAGCACCTCGAGGGCAATGCTGTCTGGCAACTTCGCAGCCGCCGCCTGAACCTTCAGCAGTCCCAGCGACTCCTGAGCAACCGATTGAGTCCAAGCATCCGCACCCGGGTCGCCCTGCAGATCAATCAGGGGCCTCATTCCACGCGAATCCCCCAATTCCGCCAGGGCCTCCGCGGCGAATCGGCGGACCGACATTGACTTGTCCTTCAGCGCCCCGGCAAGTGCAGGAACAGCCTTGTCCTTCTCCGCGGGAGTCTTCGCCAGCAGGCCGAGTGCACATGCCGCTCCCTCGCGCTCACTGCGACTGACCGAAGCCATGAGCGGAAGCCATTTCTCGACGCTGTCCTCATATCCGAGTTTCTCGATCTTGTCCCCGGCGGCAACCGTCCCCCGGCCGCATAGATAGACAAATCCGCTGCCGGTCGCCTTGAAGGTCAGCGGATACTCAGGGTCGCTATCGAAGTCATGCCCCCAGACGCGGACTTTTCCCCGAAATACGTATATCGAGCCTCTTGAGAGCAATGCGTTCTGCGCAGCAGGGTCCAACGGAGCGATCTCCCCGGCAGGCTGGGAACCCTTCAGGCTGATCTGATAGCCTGCACGTCCCTCGGTGAAGACACGGACGCGGTCTCCATCAGCGGTAATGAATGCTTTGGTCACGTCCGAGTCGGGCGGATTCCACGTCGAAACCAGCTCTTTCAGGATGAATCGGGGCTGCAAGCCTACATCATCCATTGCCTTAATGACTTCGGACTCCGCTGCCGCTTCGGCAGCCTTTCCCTCCTTGTCATAAACGTACGCCAGCCATTGATGCACCTGGAGATTTGAGGAATCGAGGGCAAGGCATTTCTTCAGGCTCTCCTCGGCGCCCGCCCCATCCCCTGACTTGAACTGCAGGACACCGAGCTCCAGCATGTATAAGGCTTTCTTCGGATCCAACTCAATGGCCGCTTTCATGTGCTCGATTGCTCCCGAGAGGTCCCCCGTCTGCCCGAGGGCTGAGGCGAGGTTATGCTGTACATCGGCCTCCTTGGGTGAGAGCGCAGCCGCCGACGTGTAATGCTCAAC
>DASRZD010000558.1:0-2341 GCA_035686805.1 Armatimonadota bacterium | reverse complement strand
GCCCGTGGAGTGACCGTGTCCCAGAAGCAGCGCATCCTCAGCTACCTGAAGTCGGGCGGGCGGCTCACGCCCCTGACCGCGCTCAGGTTCGGCATGGGGATGCGACTCGGCGCACGCATCTATGACCTGCGCCGCGAGGGGCACCCGATTCAGCAGCGCATGGTCAAGGTCAGAAACGCGGACGGCACCGAGGCTGAGGTGGCCGAGTACTGGCTGGAGCCGAAGGCCGCGCCCATGACAATCGGCTCCCACGGTCAGGGAAGGATTTTCTGAATGAATAAGTCGCCCGGCTTCCAGTTCTACCCCGACAAGTTTCTTGCGGGCACCGAACACCTGAGCGACGCGGCGCTCACCGGATACGTGCGAATCCTCTGCTGGATGTGGCTGCACGGTGAACAAAATTGCAAAATTTCTAAAGAAATTTCCGCAATTCGTGATGCGACTCGCTTCTCAATCGTGAAAGCAAAACGGGTAATGGCGGAAATCCAGAAACCCCATATGTCGCTCTTGCGGGTTGAGGGCAAATACTACGTGAGTAATGGGTTACGCAAAGAGGCAAGGAAGCAAGAGAAGCGACGCAGGAAGGCTCAGGCGTCTGCGAACGCACGGTGGAAGCAATGCTCGGGCAATGCGAACGCATCTTCCAAGCAATGCTTTCCATCTCCATCTCCTATTCCTTCTCCTACTCCTAGTACAAAAACACCACCACCCCCTACCCCCGCCATACCTCCTGACTGGCAAGGTGACGGCGACGCCCTTGAGGCAAAGGCAACCGAACTCACGCCGATGGTGGTGGCGATTCTCTCTTCGAGAGGGGAAGAGGAACGGCAAAGATTCTTCGCCGTCGCGGGACAGAAGCGGAAAGAGGAATACGAACGGACGGGGCACACCCGCGCGTTCGCCGCAGCCATGCAGGCGTTCGAGCGGGCACTAGCGGGCAACGGTGAGATCGAGCACCCGACCAGCTACTTCCTGAAACTCTACGAGCAGGAGCGGCGCAAGTGAGCGGACCGTGGGTGCCAGACTGGAAGCCGGACAAGGACAAGAAGCCCAAGGCACCGCCCAAGCCCCACGACTGGAGCAAGCGGCAGGACGGGCAGACGCCGATACCGACGGAGCGTGCGCGGAATTACATCGAGCGGATACGGGCGAGGCTCCGGGGACAGAAGCCGCAGGCGGCGGAGCACGTTGAGGACGTGGACGAATCGGAAATCCCGTTTTGAGAAAGCGAGGCAAGAGATGAGTGTAGAAGAGCAGGTCAAGACATGCCGAATAGTGAAGCGGTTGACGGACGTGCAGGTGATAGCAAGTTTCCCACACATAAGGGAGCCCTATTGGATTAAGGGTGCACACGAACGCGCGGAGGCGTATGCGCAAGAACTGGAGCGTGCAGTAAGCGACTTTGACGATTTTCTGCGTGACCATCGGAGTCAGGATATCGTCAGGCTTGATGTCGAGCGGGACATCAAAGACGTGTGTTCGTCTTGCGGCGAAGAATGGGAAGAGGCCAAAGAGGATGGCGTGACATACTGCGCGTCTTGTGGCGCAACACTGGCCAAGAAGAAAGAGGAGGCAAGGCAATGAGTAACGGCGGATGGCGAGATTGCAGTATCGAGGAACTTGTCAAGGGCGCTCTTGACGGCAAGGAAGTCAAATTGAATGGCTCTCGTGTGTGGTGGAACCCGAGTAGTGAATGTGTGTGTTACCCACGTTCGGGCATAGAGGCCACAATCACGAAAGAGGCCATCGAAAACTGCTCCATCCGCGACCAGTTCGACGCCGCGACCAATGTCCACCACAGCGATGATGAGCAGGGCGCGGTGGTGCGCGCGCACATGGTCAAGGGGGGAGTAGCGCACCATCAGAGGAGGGGTAATTTATTTTACTCCTATCAGAACGGACGGATGAAGTGGGGGTATGGGCCGAATTGCCCCTCGTGGGGGGCTATCGGAAGCCATGACCTATCCGGCGTAGTTCCTGTGAAGTGGACAGAGTCCATGCAGGGCGCGGAGTGGGAAATCATCCCGCTGGAGCCGGAGTACTGGGACTTCGCAGGCAATCCGGGACTGACAAGCATCAATGGCTTCAATGTCTGCTTCCGCTACCACAACGGACGTATTGAGCATTGCGATGCCCGCAACGGAAAAGAGTGGCAAGAATCCATTGTGCCCAATCGCCCGCGATACGCCAAAGAGATGCTGGGCCGCGAGGCGACGCGGGAGGAGGTTGCCAATCTGCCCGACCTCACCGACGAGCAGTGGAAGCGGTATGGCATCCCCAAGCGGCCGCTGAATGATGCGCAGGCCAAAGAGTGGTGCAATCACAATCCGGGCAAGGTGGT
>DASRZD010000557.1:0-13131 GCA_035686805.1 Armatimonadota bacterium | reverse complement strand
CTTCTCTTGTCAGGCCCTCGAACTCTTCCACACAGACTCATTCTACACTCCCAGCCGAGGTACCTTCCTATTCGCGGTTGTCAATCAAAGATTTTTTTCGCCGCCTTGGCGAAATGATCCAGAGGAGTGAACTGTTACGTCAAGGCACGATTGGTATTCCCACCGGCCAGGGAGGTAGCCCAAAGAGATCGGCGATGGTGGCGGCAATGTCTGCGAAGGTCGCTCGCTCGCCGAGATTGCGGGGAGGCCTGGACTTGCCATAGACAAGCAAAGGCACTTTCTCTCTTGAATGATCTGTGCTTGGGGTGGTGGGATCAACGCCATGGTCGGCGGTGATGAGGAGGAGGTCGTTATCCCTCATGGCTGCCCGAATGGCAGGAAGATGATCGTCGAACTGCCTGAGGTTGTCAGCGAATCCCTGGGGATCATTCCGGTGGCCGTAGACGGCGTCGAAATCAACGAGATTGGTGAAGATCAGGCCTGGCTCGGCGGTCCGAATGGCCTCAATGGTCCGATTGATCCCATCCAGATCGCTCTCCGTGTGGATGGACTTGCTGATCCCCTGGTAGGCAAAGATGTCGCCGATCTTGCCGATGCCGATGACCGGGAATCCATGCTCGATTAAGGAGTCGAGGACGGTCGGCTTCGGAGGCTTGACGGCGAAATCCCTACGATTGGCGGTTCGGCGGAAGTTCTCCGGCTCGCCGACAAACGGCCGGGCAATGACGCGAGCGACATTGTGCTCGCCGGTGAGGATTTCTCTGGCCTTGAGACACATGTCATAGAGCGCTTCGACCGGGATGACATCCTCATGAGCGGCGATCTGGAATACGCTGTCCGCCGAGGTGTAGACGATGGGTCTGCCGGTCCGCATGTGCTCCTCGCCGAGCTGCTTGATGATCTCGGTGCCCGAGGCGGCATAGTTGCCGAGGATGCCTCGACCGATCGCCTGCTCGAATTGGGTCATGATCTCTTGCGGGAAGCCATGTGGGTACAATGGGAAAGGCCGCTCGGTGATGATGCCCGCAATCTCCCAATGGCCGATGATGGTGTCCTTGCCCCTGGACTTCTCCAGCATGACGCCGAAGGAAGCGGTCGGATTGGGATTCGGGAGGACTCCGGGGATGTCAGCAAGGTTTCCCAGGCCCATGAGTTGGAGGTTCGGGAGATCGAAGCCGCCCAATGCCCTCGCGGTATTGGCTATTGTATTGCTGCCGACGTCCCCGTATTCCGCGGCATCCGGCATCTCGCCGATGCCGCAGCCATCCAAGGTGATAAGAATGACTCTTCCGGGTCGCCCCATCGCCCCATCCCTCCTCACCCCATCGCCTTCACGCCCTCGGATGACTCTCCCGGTAGACTTCCTTCAGCTTATCCCTCGTGACGTGAGTGTAAACCTGAGTCGTCGCAATATCCGCGTGGCCGAGCATTTCCTGGATCGAGCGGAGGTCCGCCCCTCCCTGGAGCAAGTGGGTTGCGAACGAGTGCCTGAGCGTGTGCGGGGTGATATTCTTCAATATGCCTGCCTTCGCAGCGTACTTCTTCACGATCTTCCAGAATCCGACTCTGGACATTTTCCGCCCTCGACTGCTCAGGAAGAGATACTCGGAGCTTCCCGATCGGACGAATGCCGGCCGCGACTCCGCAAGATACCGGTTCACCCAGGCAATCGCCACTTGCCCGATTGGGACGATCCGCTCCTTCGAGCCTTTGCCGAAGCAGCGAACGAAGCCCACGTCCATATTGAGGTCAATCAGCCGGAGGTTGATCAGCTCGGACACCCGCAGGCCGGTCGCGTAAAGTGTCTCCAGCATGGCCTTGTCACGGATGTCGCCCGGCTCCTCGCCATTGGGCTGGTTAAGCAGGTTGGAGACCTCCTCGATGCTCAACACGCTCGGGAGTTTCTTGCCCGCCCTCATCCCGACCGTATTCGCGGTGAAATCCTTCTTCACCGCCCCCTCGCGGTAGGAGTATTTGCTGAAGGTCTTGATCGCCGACAGCTTCCGGCTGATGCTCCCCGGCGACATCCCCGCCCGGCGAAGGCTCTCCATGAAGCCGATGAGGATGGTTTCGGTCAAGTCGTCCAGGCTCGATGCGCCCGCCTTGCCGGCATATTCGACGAACTGGGAAAGATCGCGTCCATAGGCGACAATGGTGTTCGCCGAGAGCCCTCGCTCGATAGAGAGATGGTCGAGGAATGCCTGGACCGCCTCATCCATCGCGCTGCCCATATATGAGGATTGTGGGGCTGGGATACGACATATCGTGCGGCAGCCTGGGGACAAATGGCACCTTCAGGCCGAAGAGGTTGGGCGAATCCGAGAATCTGCCCACAAGGCGATAGTCCCTACCGAGCACGCTCGAGTAGCTTTCGTATGCCCGATCCTTGATCCTTCGGCGGTCCACATACTCGAACTCCGACAGGATGACATAACTGGGCGACTCCCGCTCCAGGAAGTCGGCGTCCCATTCACGATCGGCATTCACCACGAGCGAGTAATCGGCGACCTCACTAGCTTGATTGAAGCGCTCGGAGGGCGAGGGCAACCCGAAGTAAGGGTCGAGCGGCGGTGTATAGAACCAGGGGATCGTCGGGAATGCGATTGACGAGCCGGCAGGGATGTCGCCCCTGATCCAGCGGAGGGCCTGATCCCGGGTGTCCGGCGACGCCATCACCCGGTCCAGGGCGAGCGAGTAGAAGGTCGTGTATGCGATGATCGGGATTAGAATGACTGCGGTCGCATAGCGAATTGCGCGGATTCTCGTATTCAGCAGATCGGCGACCGGCCTCGCCCCGAGAACCGCCATGACGGGCAGTAGCGGGATCGTATATCTGGCGAATCTGACGTGCGCGATGCCGATGACAACATAGTAGACGACCGCGAACGCCATCAGCGTGAGATCGGCCGGCTTGCGGCGGTAAAGGGCATAGAGGATTCCGATGCCGCCGAGGGCCAGCAGCGGCAGACCCATCCCCGGCCAGAGAGAGTGCGTGACGTGATAGACGAATCCGTTCCCTGTGTGCGCGAACACCAGCCCGTGGCCCGTCCTGATGTGCAGGACCTCGAATGCGAAGTCCCTGGAGAATCGGCTGTAGTTCAGGATCGCGCCCGGCGTGCCGATCAGGAATCCGGCCGCTCCGAGAATGAGCATAACCCATAGCTTCGGACTGACCGGCCTGAGAATCGGACGAGCCTTATGCGAAATGAGATGGGCCACTATCGGCGACAAGATCACCAGCCCGGCATTGTATTTTGTACCGGCTGCAAGCCCGGCAAAGAGCCCTGAAAGCAGATAGTCCCGGAGACGGTTGCCGTCAAGGATCCGGATGGCGAGGAGCAGGGACAGCACGATGAAGAAAGTCGCAGGCGCGTCAACCGTCACAAATCTGGAGTGCATCACATGAATAGGCATGACCGCCATGAACGATGCCGAGATGATGCCGGCTTTGCGCCCGTATGCCCGCTTCCCCAGTAAATATACCAGGTATACGGTCAAGATGCCGAAGACGACGGCGATCATTCTGCCGGCCATGTAGAGCTTAGCGAACTCCCCGATCTTCGAGAATACATCCTCCGAGGGAAGTCTGATCAGCCCGAAGAACGACCCGAGCACCGCCGCAATGCTGACCATAAACATGAACAGAGAGCCGTAGTTGTAATAGTTCGGGTCGAGCTGGCCCGCGAAGAGATTGATCCTCATGGCCGACAGGAGGATGATATTCTCGTCGGGGTGGTAGGAGAAGTAGTGGGCGGCGGTCGGGAGTCCCCATCCGATACCCCAAACCCTCAGCCCGATGGCGAGGAGTATTATTGCAGGCAACGCGCATTTCCTACCCACCGGTAGACGGCTCCTTTGCGGGACGGCACATATAGCTCTGGATGAGGATGAACAAGCCGATAGCGATCAGGATGTCCCCCGCGCTGATGACCTGCGACATGAATGAGCTGAATGTGTGAACAGGAATGATGTCGGCAAGCGGCTTCAGCCGAGTTTCGGGGGTGAGGATGGCGTGGCGGACCGGCTGCGAGCCAAGCGCTCCTGCGAGCCCGGCCCTCTTAAGCGCTTCCATGCTTACGGGCATCGTGCCCCCGTTGGCGGCAAGGACAGCCAGATTCGACAATACGCCTGCGCCCACCACCCACATCTCCCTCATGTGGAAATTCAGGAAGATGGCCGCCAGCAGTATGACATACTGGCAGATGTCCGCGGGCCGAATGTAGGGCATCAGCGACTCATGGCGCATGGACACAGCGATCGTTGACACAGCCGCGAATATCAGGAACGGCAGGCAGAACAGGTAGAAATGGCGTATGGGGACGCGGCTCAGATTTCGCAGACTTCCCTTCCTGATGAAGCCCACGATTATAGACAGCACGAATGCTTCGACTATCAAGCTTCCGCCTTTCCTCGATGCTTGTTCTTGAGGACCTGAAGGAACGCATCTACAACCGCCGGATCGTAGCTCTTACCTGCTCCCGCTCGGATCTCTCTTATGGCCTCGTCCTCATCCTTGGCCTCACGAAACGGCCGTTCGTGAACCATGGCATCATATGCCATGCACACTGCGATGATCCTCGCGCCCAGGGGGATCTTGTCGCCGCTCAGTCCCCCGGGATATCCGCTTCCATCCCATGCCTCGTGGTGATGCCGAATGATCGGTGAGATATCGTGGAGGAACTTCACGTTCTCAACTACCTCGGCACCGATCATCACGTGGGTCCGAATGACCTCGAACTCTTCGTCGGTCAGATCCCCCGCCTTGTTCAGGATCGAGTGAGGCACCCGGGCATTTCCGATATCCTGAAGGTAGGTCGCATACTCGATCTTCGTTCGCTCCCCCTTGGGAAGGCGCATCTCATCCACGACGGACACGGCATACTCAGCCACTCGCTCGCCATGGCCGACCGATCCGACATCCTTGGTTTCGACCGCCCTTGCGAGGGTAACGAGACTCTGGCTGTAGGCTCGGCGCATCTGTTTGGGCAGATAGATGTATGTGTAGCAAAGGACCGCCAGGGTCACCAGCGCGGACACTACCAAAGCCGGGCTGAACAGGAAGCCGCTACCCATCGCCTGATTCCTCACGATCCATGACCTGCATGAACGCCTTGACCACTCGGGGGTCGAACTGCCGGCCGGCGCCGTACCTCACCTGGTCCATGGCCTGATCCACAGTCATGGGCTCCCTGTAGATGCGCTTGTCCTCTCCGGCCATGGCATCAAAAGCATCGGCTACCGCGAGTACGGCTGCTTCGAGGGGGATATCACCGGCTTTCAGGCCATCTGGATATCCTGAACCATCCGGCTTTTCGTGATGCCCGCGCACCCAGGGTACTATACGCTCCAAATGCTTCATTTGTGCCAGGATCTCCGCCCCTCGAATGGGGTGCTCCTTGATGACCGCCCATTCCTCGTCCGTGGGCCTGTCCTTCTTGTCCAGTATGGCTTCATCCACTCCGACCTTTCCGATGTCATGCAGCAGACCGGCGTCACGGATATACATCAGACTCTGAGTAGACAGACCCATGTGCCTTGCCATCTTGTCGGCCAGATCGGCCACTCTCTCCAGGTGACCCCTGGTATATGGGTGATACTGCTGCATGTACGTGCCAAGAGTGGTTATGGTATCCCGGTAAGCATCTGTCTGGGCGGAGTACATATTCAGCGCCTGCCTGCCCACTATGAAAGGCACGATGACCAGCAGAATCCCATAGATGCCGAATTGCTTGTACAGGAGGGCGAAGACCATTCCGAACGGCGCAGTGACGATGAAGTTCGGCGTGAACCACCTTATTGACTGAGCAAGCGCCAGCCTCCACGGGTCCTTGGTATTCAGCGCCAACCCTAGCGTGAAAACGAAGACATTCGAGACTGTGGCCGCTGCAACTGCAACGAACAGCGGGATAAAAACGGACGATATGGCGACATCCGGGTTTTCAGCTAGGGTCTTGCCTCCTATGAGCTCGTAGGTAGCACATGTCACCGCTATCGGAATTATGCACGTCGCCGTGTTGTAGCTGGACATATCCAGCAGCCACCTGAGGTTCCTTTTCCAGTGAGCGATTATCACTCCGACGAATATCCCCAGCGGGCCGATGGTCATAGCCGCTTCAGCGCCGTGGCTGAGAAACAGGCCCAGAATCGCAGGCACAGTCATGGCTACATCCATGTCAGAGCCGGGCGATTTTATGGGTAGGAGTTCAGCCAGAAAAATGAGAAAGAAGAAGACAATCAGCTCAGGGTAATGCCGCCATGCGTCGCCTGAGTGAATGACAGCCCAGGAAAACACCAGGAATCCGAGGAGTAGAATTGCTCGCTTGTAATATGTGAATCCTCGCGATGGAATCCTCAATTCTACCGCCTTTTCTGGGCCGGCGGCGTCCGGCAGTACAAGAGACTTACGCTACCGCTGAAGGATCCTTAGATCCTAGGGCGGTGGCCAATACTTCACGAAGGCGCCGGAGCTCAATACCAGCGACGCCAGGGCGAGCAGCACTTTAATCATGGTCTTCATTTACGTCAACCCCTTTCGTCGTTGAGGATAGCATCCGCTTCCGCTAGAGGGCAGATACTTCCGCTCCGCTCGGGTTTCAGACGTTGTGACTCACTGCCGCCGTCCGCCGGCCCAAATTGTCAGTGTTCGCCGATCGTTCCCAGACGCCGGTTCACTGCGTCCAGGGTTGCGTTCACCACCGCCTTCCATAAATCCTGCTTCATGACTGCCGAGCCGCTGAGCAAGTCCTCGCCTTTCGGCGTGATCATGTTAACGAAGACTACTACCAAAGTCTGCCCCGACAGGCTTACCGACGGGTTGATGTCTTCCAGCACGAGGGCGATTCCGTCACCCCCCCAGCTTTCGACGGCCTTCAGGGTCGCTGTGGAGATCAGTCGAAGCTGGCTGTGGCTGGAGCTATGCCCGGATGCCTGCCCCTCGAACATCCCGCCGTTGATCTTCAGCCGGACCACTGCCTGGGCCTGCATGCCGTTCAGAGATATTTGTACATCGGAAAACTTCAGTCTGCTGTCGGCGAACCGGGGCTGCTTGCCGTTCTGAGTCTGGGCGATGCTGACCTTCTTGTGATCCAGTTCGAGGCCGAACTGCGCCTGCAAGGCGGATTCCACATCACGCACGAGCTGCTTCGGACTTCGACTGGAGTCAGTCAAGACGTGGATTTCACGAATTGAGCCTTCGTCGCTCATGACGACACGAGCGGAGTTGACATTGGTCAATGAGCGGATTACCGCCTCGATGTCCGAGGCGGATACCTTTTGTGCCCCCATCTGAAATACCCCCCGAGTTAGGTATCCCGGAATGTTGCACCCAGCTCTGATTCCAGGAGGCTCCTTATACTGCCCAGCCTCTCATCAACTTCTTCGTCACGCAGCGTCCGTTCATGCGACCTGAAGACAATCGAAAAGGCCAGGCTTTTCCTTCCCATAATGAGCGGAGGCCCGGCATACACATCAAACAAGCTCAGGCTCTCCAGCAGATCTCCTGCGCCCTTTGCCAGCAATTCCTCGACCTGCCGATAAGGTGTTTCCTCTGCCACCACGACGGCAAGGTCTCTGGTCACCGCCGGATATCTCGATATCGGTTTGTACGTCTTCACGCCGATGGATTTCTCCATCAGCGCCTCAAAGTCGAGTTCGAAAGCATATACCCGGTCGGGGAGTCCCAGCATCTCCGCCAGGTCTGAGTTTACCTCGCCTATCACGCCGATCTGATCGCCGCCGGCCTCGATGACCGCTGCCCTGGTTGGATGGAACGTTTCCATCTCGGCCGGCTTGAAGAGAAGATCAGAAATGTCCAGCCTGTCAACCAGGTTCTGGACTATGCCCTTACACAGGAAGAAGTCGGATTTCAGGCCGGCGTGATCCACGTTCCAGCCGTCGTCCCAGATACTTCCCATGAGGGCGCACCCGACGCTCAACTTCTCGATTATTATGCTCTCGTCTTGAGGCTCGAATACTCTGCCTATTTGAAACAGGCCAATATCTCTTATACTTCTGCTTGCATTGTAGCATATTATGCTCAGCAGGTCAAGGACTAATTGCCTCCTCAGTCGGCTTAGGTCTTCGCTCAAGGGATTCCTGATCGCCACCTCCCCGCCGAGGGGTCCTGTCATCGAGCCGGTAACCACTTCCTGCAGGCCGGATGAGAGCAGGATCTTCGAGATCCTGGAGGCGAATGCGCCTTCGGGGCTGTCCTTGCCCTGCGGCGTCACGCCCGAGGGGAGCTTCGCGGGAATCCGGTCATAGCCATAGAGCCTGCCCACTTCCTCGATGAGGTCTTCCTCACGCTCGATGTCCGGGCGGAAGGTCGGCGCCTTCACGATGATGCGCCCGTTCTCCCGGCCGAGCACTTCCAGCCCGAGACGGCCCAGGTAGTCCTGAACCTCCTCAGGGGTGACCTCGACTCCAAGCACTAGGCTCGCGCGCTTCGGCCTGATCGAGAGGGCAACCTGCTTCGCCTTTTTCGGGTAGTTGTCCACTATGCCCTTTGCGATCATCCCGCCGCCGGTCTTCTGAATCAGTTCGGCGACCCGGTCGAGAGCAAATATGGTCAGCTCGGGGTCAACGTGCCGCTCGAACCGGTAGGATGCCTCCGTGCTCATGCCGAGCGCTCGGGCAGTCCGTCGAATGGAGAGCCGGTTGAAGTGCGCCGACTCCAGAAGGACGTTTTTCGTGGACCAACTGACCTCGGAATCGAACCCGCCCATGACTCCCGCGATTGCGACCGCATGCTTCGGGTCGGCGATGACGAGCATCTCGGGATCGAGGATTCGCTCCTCCCCGTCAATGGTGGTTATCTTTTCGCCGGGATTCGCCTGGCGGACGATGATTCGATGGTCGGCAACCAGATCGCAATCGAACGCGTGAAGCGGCTGGCCGAGTTCCATGAGGACGTAGTTAGTGGCGTCAACGACGTTGTTGATGGGGCGCATGCCGGCTTCCATGAGCTTCTTCTGCATCCACGCCGGCGACTGGGTTACTTTGGTTTCGGTGATCACCCTTGCCGAGTACCGGGGGCAGTTGACCGGGCTCTCGATGTCCACGGTCACGAGCTTGGAAGCCTGCGTGTCTCCTTCGCTAAACCCGGGCTTGGGCGGCTTGAAGGCGGCGCCGAGCAGCGCGGATACCTCCCTCGCAACTCCCACTACCGATAGCTGATCCGGCCGGTTCGGCGTGACATAGGTGGAGAAGACCTTCTGTCCCTCAACTTCGGTGATCTCCTCGACCTCCAAGCCGGATAGGGTCAATCTCTCCGCCAGGTCCTCCGGCGTCAGATCGAAATCAACGTATTCTCTTAGCCATTCAACAGGTACTAACATGGTCTAGAACTGCCTTAGAAATCTGAGATCGTTTTCCAGGAACAACCGCAGATCATCAATTCCGTACTGAAGCATCGCACAGCGCTCGATGCCCATACCGAACGCGAAGCCGGTGTATCTCTCCGAATCAATGCCGAACCGCTCCAGGACATTAGGGTGGATCATTCCCGCGCCGCCGAGTTCCAGCCATCCGCTGGTCTTGCACAGTGAGCAGCCCGCACCCTTGCAGACGAAGCAGCTCACGGCCCATTCCGCACCCGGCTCGACGAACGGGAAGAAGTCCGGTCGGAAGCGGACCCTGCTCTCCGGCCCGAACATCTCGATCGAAAACTGAGTCAGCGTGCCCTTCAGGTCCGCCATGCTGATCCCCTCGTCAACCACGAAGCAGTCAACCTGATGGAAGGTGTGCGAGTGAGTGGCATCAACCGCGTCAACTCTGAAGCAGCGACCTACCGTGCAGATGCGGAACGGCGGCTCGTTCGCCTCCATTACGCGCCCCTGCAGAGCGGTCGTCTGAGTGCGAAGAAGGAGGTCGTCCGTGACGTAGAATGACATCTGGGCGTCCATCGCCGGGTGGTCTTCGGGGTAATTCAGCGCCTCGAAGTTGTATTGGTATTCCTCGACCTCCGGTCCCTCGACGACCGTGTATCCCTGGCCGATGAATATCTGCTTCACCTGAGCGCTGGTCTTGGACATGATGTGTTCGCGGCCCAGGCGGTGGAACTTACCGGGGAGGGTGACGTCCAGCGACTCCTTCTGCAGCTTGAGTTCCTGCTCCTCTGATCCGATCAATCCCCGCCGGCTCTCCACTAACTCAGTGAGACGGCTTCGAACCTCATTCGCCTTCTGCCCGAATGCGGGCCGATCCTCCGACGGGAGCTTGCCGATGCTCCTCAGCAGCTCGGTGATTCGTCCCTTGCGGCCCAGATACTCGGTCTCGATCTGCGCCAATTCCGCCGACGAAGTCGCCTTTGCGATCTTCTCCTCGGCCTCCAGGCGAAGGTCCTCCAGCGCCTGAACCATGCTCATTGTCTCTGGTTTATCCATTGCTCACCGAAATATGGCGAATGGGAGAACAGGTATTGCTCCCTTTCTCGCGGACACGTGGCTCGGTCCAATCTGGCTTGGCACTCGGCCGCCTTGCCGGGACACTCTATCCTTGCTGCAATCCTCAAAGCGTCCGACGATGATTGCGCCCGCAGGCTTGAGTAGCAGTCCCCAACCCTCCAACTGTATCTGCAATAACTACATCTCGGGCCATGCTCTTGCAACAGTGCACCATGCGTTCTGGTACTATCCACTCTCCTCTTAGCAATGATGCCTTATGATGCTGCCTTATGCTGTATCCTGCCAACGTCCTCTCGCCTTGTCAATCGCCATCGCCGGCGGGTCCGCCTTTCGCCGGTCCGGCTCGGGCATAATCACCCTTTTCCCAGTATTCAATCCTCTTGAGCGCATCATCAATGTTGCTCAGAATCGTGGCATATTCAGCAGTCTGGGGATTCATGACTTCGGACAGAGACTCTCTCTTTTCGTGAAGTAGTGCTTTCTCTGCCAGTTCGCCGTGCTGGCCCAGAACCTTGCACATCGCATGCAAGATCATTGCGTCCTTAGTCTGCCCAAAAAGCTGGATAAAAGCTTGTGACAAGAACGCCCGTTCCCAGGGACCAACAAGTGCCAGAATCTGTACACGACGCTCATCGTTGTTTTCCTTAAGTGAACTATCCCACAAAGCAAGGATTGCCGATCGAGCTGCAGAGTCCTGCGTTTTCTGCCAGGTCTTGATAGCTTGCTCCCAAGCGAAGGTATAGGCGCTTGCCCCCTTCTGTCTCTCCGCTGCTGAGAACTCTTCTTTATTCGTTTGTTGTTCTCTTAATATCTCGTGCGCGGCTTTGACTAGAGCCAAGGCTGCATCGGCGGTTGCGCGATTGTAGCCTTCTTTAGCTAGGGCTTGAAACTGGCCAAACTCACTAGGCAGGACTTCCTGCAGGATTATGTCCGAAAGAGTCTTGGGTGCTACTGTGTTAGCCTCCTGCGCTTGGCAGCAAATGGCCGCAACTAGCATGACGATGTATGCACACATCTTAACTGTCGTCATACCTAACCTTCCTTTCTTCTCGGAAGAATGCACCATACGGTAGGAACAGTTCTATGATCGTCGTGTTGTCCTTATTACGGTGGGATTGATGGCGGTGACCAGTGATCAGGATGAGAAGGAAGCTCATTCCAGTTATAGAGAGTAACACCGTTAGGAGTCTGATCACCATCGACAACCCAGAAATGATCATGTGCGAGTGGAACGGAAAGCGGGACCTCCAGTGATAAGTAATCCTGGTTTGTGAATGGCCCTCCTTTGGGATATGCAGTATATGCTAGGCGAAGAGGTTCCTCAATCCAAAAATATCCTTCGAAGTTGTTCCCCGGATAAACCATTGCTCCCCAATCCGAAATCCGCAATCCGAAATCCGCAATGGTTAAGCGGTTGCGAATTCTGATGCTTTCTTCACCAGCGTCGTGAATCCCGCCGCATCGCTGACTGCCATCTCGGCGAGGACCTTGCGGTCAATCTCGACTCCGGCCTTGGTCAGGCCTTCCATGAATCGGCTGTACGTCATGCCGTTGGCACGCGACGCCGCATTGATCCTGGCGATCCACAGCCTGCGAAAGTCCCTCTTGCGATTGCGCCGGTCTCGATACGCGTAGTTCATCGCGTGCATGACGGCCTCATTCGCCGTCTTAAAGAGCCGGCTCCTGCCGCCCCAATATCCCTTGGCGCGATCGAGGACTTTCTTGTGCCTCTTATGGGTCATAATCCCACGCTTGATTCGTGGCATCGTGCAAACTCCTTTCAGTCGTTCGTGTTACGCGTTCGGTACCATCCTTCTTACTTTCTGAGCCTCTCCCCTGAACACAACGCTTTCGAGGGTCAATCGGCGTCTTCGGCTGCTGGACTTCTTCATCATGAGATGCCCTTTGCCGGTGTTCTGCCGCATGATCTTGCCTGTGGTTGTTACCTTAAACCGCTTTGCGGCTGACTTCCTCGTTCTCATCTTGGGCATTACTATGGTCCTTTCAAAACGATTGCCACGCTGACCGTGGCAAATCGCAGGTTCGCTTTGTATATTCAAAGCTCCGAATCACTTCGGAGTCAGAATCAACGTCATCGTCCGGCCTTCCATTCCCGCCGGCTTCTCGACAGCCGCCAACTCGGCGGTCCCTTCCACAATTCGGTCGAGGTTTCTTTTCGCGAACTCCGGGTGAGAGAGCTCACGGCTTCGGAAGATGACCGTCACCTTGACCTTGTCGCCATCCTGGAGAAACCGCTGAACGTGCCTCAGCTTGAACTGGAAGTCATGCTCGTCGGTGTCGGGCTTCAGTCGGATGCCCTTCACTTCGCTGACGTGCTGCTTCTTCCTGGCCTCTCGATCGCGCTTTCCCTGCTCATATTTGTACTTGCCGTAATCCATGATCTTGCACACGGGCGGCTGAGCAGTCGGCGCAACCTCGATCAGATCGAGTCCCTTTTCCCTCGCCATGCGAAGGGCATCTCGAAGGTCCACGATGCCTGCCTGCGCTCCGGTATCATCAATCAACCTGCACTCACGTGACCGGATGCGCTCGTTTACCCTAAGCTCTTTGTTTATATGCAATCTCCTGGAAAAGAATAGGCCCCGTTGGGCCAAAAAAAGTCTAGTGTAGTTTATCAGAAATGTGTCAAGCTGTCAACTCATCTTAGACAGCAACCATGCTAGTTCTTTTCCGCCGGCAGGGGTTTATCCTTGTTGGCCTCCCACCA
>DASRZD010000556.1:0-5335 GCA_035686805.1 Armatimonadota bacterium | reverse complement strand
GAAGGTCCTGATCGAGTTTCACCGTCCAGCGGATGCGTCCCGTGTTCATGTCCACGGTGTACAAATCCTTCCCGTCGACAAGCACGCATACGTATGAATCACCAAGCGCCAGAGCAACATTGTCGGCCGCCTTAGCCAGATTAGTGGACCACAATGATTTACCCGTGTCACTGGCCAGAGCCCACAGATCCCCATTGGCTGTTACGTAGAACAGCGTTCGACCATGAATGACAGGCCCAGAGACGAGCCGTGCATCCGATCTGCTGCTCCACATATTCGCGAGCGAAGCGGAATCATACGCCTCAAGTACGCCGCCGGTGAGGCCCCAATACAGCATTGAACCACCCATGGCAGGATCGGCTTCAACGTTCCTGGTGAAGGCTATTGTACCGTCCTTCCGAATTCCGTGGAGTTCCGCGCCAGAAGAGCGAACGCAGATAAGTTCACCGATGACGCGCGCCCAGCAAGGCTTTCCAAACTGCAGTTCAACGCTCCATCGCTCCTGTCCTCGTGAATCTACTGCCAAGATGTTTCGGTCACTGAGGAGGACGGTGAGGCTGTCAAAGGGGACGGGAGAGGCAAGAAGCCCCCCCGGGGAAGCATGAGACCAGACCTGCTTTCCTGACTTCCTATCCACTGCAAATACTGCACCCTCACTGGTGGAAAAGTACACGAGATGCTCTGTCGCCACAGGTGGGAGAGAAAACGCTTCGCCCTTGGCGACGAAGTCCCATAGTATGTCTCCAGTACCCGCTGCCACGGCGTAACCGTGGTCGTATCCACCAATCAATAATAGTCCATCATCGGTCGCCGATTGCGACAGCGTCGTCTCGGCAAGGCGCCACGTTACTTCTCCCGTGGAAGCACTCGCAGCACAGAGAGACCAATGACTAGTAAAGAACCAAGTATTACGCCAAGTGCCTCTGAACTCTACACCCTCATAGGTGATCAACTCCTTACGAACGTCCAGTAAGGCATAGACCGGTTTTGTCTCGACCACATTGGTGTTGAACGGCATTTGTCGGAGTGCACGTCTTTGAGAGATATGCCGAGCTACAAGAACGGCTGCGGTAAGTAATCCAATGAGCAGGATAGCAAGTGAAAGGACGTTGACAAGTTTGTGGCTGTTCATTCCACTGTCTCCTTGAACCTATGAGTTCACTGGTTCAGCTGCATTACGAGGGTCCAGCCCCCGAGATGGCTCAGGGGCTGGACGACTCGATGCATTGTAGGAAAGCCATCCGCCTTCCCATCATTTGCAGCAACAAGTAGCCTTATAGACCTTTATAGCGGGTGTCTGGAGGAATTTCCCAGCGAGGCTGACTCTTGCGGTCACATCAAGATTATACTCGTACAGTGCTCCCTTTCCATTTTCCACTGGCGGGCCGTTCTGACCACATTCGTCCTCTGTACACTTTCGATCAACTGCAACCCAAGTATAGCCATTTGTCGTTGGGTCCCACGTTGCTTGGACTGTGGTGGTGCAAGAGCTCTGGCCGAAAGTGGTTTTGTAAACCTCTACCTCAATATGCCTCGCCTTCGCCGCGTCATAAGCTTTGTCATAGGCCTTCTCAAGTTGTTTCTTGACCTGCTCCTGTATCCAAGATGCATCCCAATGCTCAAGCAGTATATCGAGGGTCAACGAAACGGCCTGTGATACGAATTCTGCCTTGCTGTAATTCGAGCCACCCCAGGCGTTTGCGAGCGCATAGCCGATTTCAGCCGCGGTGAAGTATTGACCGACTCCGGGCATCTTCTTGGCTATTGCCCATGTGGCTTTGCCTAGCGTTTTCAGAAACTCTTCAAAGATCATCATGTTCGCAGCGCCACCAATGTTGCCAAGGGCATCTCGCACTGCTTTTCCCTTACATCCGGGCATGTTTATGTATTGGGCTTGTTGACCCATGAGGCCTATCTGCTCTACTATTTCCTGTAGCCTTGCGCTTACCAGGCCATACGGATCAAGTGAGTCAACGGGCCGGCCACCCGCAAATTGATAGGTATTCATGCCATTGACGTACCCTGCCGGATCCCTCTGCATGAAGCGCCCCAATTGTGGGCTTAGCTCTCTGAGTTTGAAGCAGTAGAGCTTGGACTCATTGTTCCATCTCTGGCCTTGGAAGAGCAGCGTATTGCCGGTGGAGCCGTCGGCTATGAAGGCATATTCTCCGTAAGGGTCGTACTTGATCTTTTCGACCACATCCCCGTCGCTCTCGGCGAGAGCAACGACGTTGAAGTTGGCCTGCTGGCAGTAGAAGAAGCGCGAGCTTCCGCCAGCGTCCGTGCAGACGCCGTCGCCGTCGGTATCCTTGTCTAAGATCAAAGGCTCGTCTATGTAGGTGCCGCCATAGACGTACTGGCGGCGGGCTTCCCATGTGCCGCCGTCGTCTTCGCGTTCTTCGATGCACCGCCAACCGTCGTACAAGTATATCACGTCAGTTCCGGAATTCAAGTCTTTTTTCACTCGGCGATTGAGCCCATCGTAGAAGTAGCGAACTACGGGGTCATCTCCCCACGCGCTGTTTTCAGGATCACTCACATTATATTGGGTCGTGTGCCAGATGTGGATCAACCTGTTGCGGTAGTCGTAGACGTACTTGTCCGCCTTGTTGGTCGGATCGGTGCGATCAGGCAGGATGCGGAGGTTGCCGGCATCGTCGTGGAATACTTCAAATGAACCGACCGCTTCCTCTGGATCAATCGTGTGGATCTCGTTGACGCTATAATGGGTCCGGGCATCGCTGGGAGTGCCGGCGCTGCCGTCGTCGTTCGAGTCGATTGCGAGGCCGGAGGGGTTGTCCCAATTGCCGAGGGCGTCGAGCACCCATGTCTGTTCGCGGCTGGGCGTACCGGTGATGCCATCCTTGTTTGCATTGAGTTCGCCTCGTTTGTAGCTGGTTAGGCGATGAAGGGTGTCATAGGTGTAGTGCTCATCCTGGTGAGGTGAGGTGTTCACCAAGTCCTGCTGGTACTTGCGATCGGACGCGTACGAATAATCATAGGCAAACTTGGCGATGTCCGTGCCGCCGCTGACCTTGTAGTTGCGCATCCACGTGATGCGCCCCCAGCGGTCATAGCCGTCGAGGTCGGCCTGGTCGCGGAAGGTGAGGTCGAGGATCCGGCTGCCACTATTGTTCCCGATCCCGCGATCCTGAGTGGGAAACCGGGGACAGGCAACTGTTGTTTTCGGCCGGCGAGCAAACAGCCCTTCCGGCAGTCCAGAAGCCGTCGAAAACTTAGTTGCCTGTCCCCGGTTTGCAATCAATCTCGATCAGCGCCCCTTTGTCCATTCTTCTCCCACCATTGCTCCAATTCTCGGAGGCTCGCGAATTCTTTCTTTGTCAGGAAGTACAGCGCGGATAGCAGCGGTCTTCGCCTGTGTGCTGGGAATTCTCTAACTAGTGAGATCACTTCCGGCATTATGCGTGCCCCGCAAAGCAAGGATAATGTCTCCAACTCCCCCTGAGCTGATTGTGCATCTGCTTCTGCTCCAGAATTCGCAAGATTCCTGATCTCATTCATGCAGTACTGCAGGCCACCCTCGTCGCCTATCTTTGCGAGCATCCTTGCTGCGTAGCCACGTTGCATCTTACTTCCTCCGCCCTTGAGCATGGCACTCAATGGTTCTCTATATTTCTCAAGTTGATCCTCCGGAAGATCAGCTAGATGGTCAAAGACGCACACTTGCACGTTAGCACTAGCGTCAGACAAACCACGTAGAATCAGATCACGTTGCCTACCATCCTGAAGGACCGCAAGCAAAACGCGGTAACAAGGTTGCCTGACTTCCTGCAATGGACTATCCGCAGAATCAATGAGGCATGCAATGGCCTGTGGAGTGCCGATGGAGGAAAGGCATGATGCAGCAGTCTCCGGTTGTTGGCCGTCCTGCAAAGACCGGCATAAGAGTTCAAGACTTCGGGGGTCACCTATCTGCCGAAGAATGCACAATGCAATGACTTCATCCTTAGGCCGGCCACTAGCAATTTTCTCTTGCGCTAACCTGAAGGCTTGATCGGGATACTTAGCGATTGCTTGATAATTCGCAGTGGTATCCTTTCCCGAAGCGATCTGGTAATAGCAGTACTTGGTGTAAGCAACCCCATAGTAGGAAACGGGTATGGCAACAACGAAAGCAATCACAGCCATCGAAATCAGGGCACCAACTATACTCTTCCACTTGTTCATTGGCATTCCCCGTGATCATCTAACTGGACATGCAGGTGGACTTTCATAATGCAGTGCTTCACCTCGCCGCAACTGCTGTACGGCGAGGCGAAGCATCGTGCCCCGTAGCACATGCGGGTCATTCAGGGCAACCGACGGCTTTGGCCTTATCCCTCTCACCTGGTGCTGGCTCTCCCTCGAACTCCGGTCTTGGGCGCAACTTCAGGCACTCCCCCCGTCTCGCCTCTCTACGCTTATCCCCCATCTCATAATCTGTCCAGTATACCCAGTGTCCCAGGCTGACCTCAACTTCCTGACCGTATCCTAATGGGATCCCAAGCTTGAAGTCGATCTTACGTACCTCGAACTTTTCGCCTGTATAGCGGATGTCGCCATGGATTACGTCTAGATCACATTGGCATACTTTGAAGTTCCCTTTACGCTCAAAGTGGTATCTGAAAGTCTTTGTAAACAAGCAAACGACCGACGACATTCCTCCTTCTAGGTCCCCGCAATCAATGAACCCCGGCTCCACTTGTGCTGGAAGCATATAGTATAGCTCCCATCCTGTTAATGGCTTCTTCCATTTCAGCTCCCAAAGCCCTAGCGGATCGCGCCTACCAACTGGGGCATCATGAGCAAACAAGTATAGGTGCATGCCGTCCCCATATTCATGGGGATCCCTCTGCAAGAAGCTCCCCAGCACCGGGCTCAGATATCTATTCCTGAAATAATACAGCCCGCTTTCGGCGTCGTACCGCTGGCCCTGGAAGAGCAGCGTGTTGCCGGTGGAGCCGTCGAGGATAAAGGTGTATTCCCCGTACGGATCGTACTTGATCTTTTCGACTACATCCCCGTCGCTCTCGGCGAGGGCCACCACGTTGAAGTTGGCCTGCTGGCAGTAGAAGAAGCGAGAGCTTCCGCCGGCGTCCGTGCAGTCGCCATCGCCGTCGGTATCCTTGTCAAAGATCAGAGGCTCGTCGATATAGGTGCCGCCGTAGACATATTGGCGGCGGGCTTCCCAGGCGCCGCCGTCGTCTTCGCGTTCCTCGATGCACCGCCAACCGTCGTACAAGTATATCACGTCGGTTCCGGAAGTCAAGTCTTTTTTTACTCGGCGATTGAGGCCGTCGTAGAAGTACCGCACGACGGGATTGTCGCCCCAGGG
>DASRZD010000555.1:0-15309 GCA_035686805.1 Armatimonadota bacterium | reverse complement strand
TGATATCATCGAGCATGGGAACCGAACCCTACCGCCGAGTGCGGATCATGCGGCCGTAGGGAGAGTTCATCGTTCCGGGTTCAGGGTTCTTGGCTTCCTGGTTTCCTTATAGAAAGGATTTCGATTGTCTCATTTCATTACTCTCGAAGGGCCCGAGGGCTCAGGTAAGTCCACCCAGGCTCAAATGCTTGCAGAGGAGCTTGAGCACAAGGGCGTGAAGGTCTTGCTGACTCGCGAGCCGGGCGGCGATCCGGTGAGCGAGGATATTCGCGAGATCCTGCTGAACGGCCAGGATCACTCGGTTCTCGACCGAACGGAAGTATTCCTATATCTTGCCGCAAGGGCTCAACATACCGAGCGAATCATCCGCCCGCACATGGAGGACGGCTTCACCATAGTGTGCGCCAGGTACGTTGACTCCACGGTGGCATACCAGGGATACGGCAGCGGCCTCGACCTGGACCTCATTCACCGCATGAACTCCTTCGCGACCGGCGGTCTGATGCCCGATCTGACGCTCCTGCTGGACATTGATGTGGAGACCGGCCTTCGCCGGCAGAGCGAATGGAACAGGTTCGAGCGCAAGGCCGTAGACTATCACAGGAGGGTTCGGGAAGGATTCCTGGAGGAGGCCCGCCTTCATCCGGAGCGGATCGTCATCATAGATGCCGCACAAAGTATTGAGGCCATCCACCATGAGATCATCCGCCAGGTTGCGGAGAAGCTGGGGATAGGGATATAATCGAGTACGTTGAATGAGAAGGAAAGGTAATGCGATGCTTTGTACGTACACCGCCAAGTACACGAAGATACCCTCTGGGTACATGGGGCAACTGATCGAGTGGCCGGAGGTGGTCACTGAGGGGAAGACCCTGGAAGAGTGCAGGGACATGCTTCGAGATGCTTTGGATGAGATGGTAGCAGCTTATCGAGAGCAGGGCAAAGAAATCCCCACGGGAAGAGCCTTGCTGGAACAGATACCCGTCGAGGTATAGGATGTCAGTGAAGCGCCGTGAACTGATCAATTACCTCAAGGAGAATGAGTTCCGCCTGCTGCGCGAGGGAAGCCGACATTCCATCTACACGAATGGCGAAAAGACGATACCGGTCAAGAGACACAATGTGCTCGACAGGATCACGGCTAACGAAATATGCAAACAAGCGGTTTGAAGGCCAAATTCTAAGGGCCGACTTGAGTATCGGGGGCGAAATATGAAACTAGTCATCACCGTTGTCCATGACCGAGACAAGAACAAGATCTCGGAAGCTCTCCTGAGGTCGAACTTCAAGTTTACGAAGCTCGCAAGCACGGGCGGCTTTTTGAGGGACGGGAACGTCACCTTCCTCATCGGCGTCGAGGAGAAGAGGATTGACGAGCTCGTCGGCGTCATCAAGGAAAGCTCGAAGACAAGGGAGCAGTATGCGAATTTCATCCCGCCGGACGCCGGCCCGATAGGGGTATTCATGCCCAGCCCGGTGAAGGTCCTCGTCGGCGGAGCGGTCGTATTTGTCGTAGACGTAGACAGGTTTGAGAGATTTTGAAGCTGGCAGACGTTCGCGCTCAAGATGCCGCGGTACGGGCGCTTAGATCCTCCATAGCTCGTTCCTCGGTCGCTCATGCCTATCTGTTCACCGGCCCGAGGAATTGCGGGAAGACGACGACTGCCCTGGCATTCGCTTCCGCCTTGAACTGCGCCGACCCCACTCCCGAGGGCGATGCCTGCGGCCGGTGCATGTCCTGCCTGCGCATCCAGGCCGGCAACGATGCCGATGTCCAGGCGATTTCCCCCGAAAAAGACCAGACGACCATAGATCAGATGAGGGAAATGATCCGAAGCCTCAGCTTCGCGCCGTTGTCGGGGAAGTACCGGGTCTACATCGTCGAGCAGGCGGATACCCTTAATCCCAGCTCGGAGAACTGCATCCTTAAAGTGCTGGAAGAGCCGCCGCCATACGCCGTGCTGATCCTGCTCTCCTCGAATCCGAACTCGCTTCTGCCGACCATCCGATCACGCTGTCGGGTAGTGAGGTTCAGCCGGGCAAGCACCTCGCAGACCGAGGAAGTGCTCAGGAGTTTGAGCCTATCCGATGATGAGCGACGAGTGATGGCCGCCTGCTCCCAGGGACTCGTGGGCAAGGCGATCGGCGCGGCATCAGGTACGGAGTTCATGGAGGAGCGGCAGGCCGTCCTTCAGGCGCTGAGGGCGTGGGCGAACGGCCCGGCGGTGATGGGATTGCAGACTGCCGAGACCATCAGGAAACTCGCCGACCCGAAGAAGAACGACCCCGACGAGCGGACCCGCATTCGCCGGTTGACTGAGATGCTGGACCACGTTCTGTCATGGTACTCGGACCTGCTGTCCGTGAAGGTGGGGGGAGGTCAGCGCATCAATGTTGACTATAACGATGATCTCGCAGACCAGGTTGGCCGGTACAGCACTCGGCGGCTGAGGCGCGCGATTCGATCAATCATGGATACCAGGCGGTATCTGGAGGGGAATATCACGCCGCAGCTCGCGCTGGAGAATCTGTTCTTCGAGCTGAGGCCCGATTCAACCTAGCAGGTTGATCTTCCATTCTCGGAAGAGCCGCCGCCAGCTTGTGGCGCTCCATCCGAGCAGTACCGCCGACAGCCCCAGGAATTCCACGCCCCTGAACTGCCCATACATCCGAAGCGGCTCCGCCTCAGGAACGGACGCTGCGCTCATTATGATCAGCGCGAGCAAGAGGATGAACTGCGGGCTCAACAGCGCCAGCACCGTGCGGTCTGTCTGATGCTTCGCCAGCCCATAGATGATGAAGCCCAGGTAGACTATGAGGACGGGGAAGAAGACGACCAGCATCAGCATCAATGGAACGCCGACCTCGTCCCAGCCCGACTCGAATGCCGGGACCGCCTTGAACAGGGCCAGCAACACGCCTGACAGGAACATCGCCCCGATGGTCATCAGCACAAGGGGATTGCTGAGATGCCAGGCGATCAGCGCCGAGCCCATGAGGACCATCACGCTGACATACAAGAGGAAGTCCAGAAAGACTTCCCCGGTGCTGGTCTTCCGCTCCGGGAGCATGGCGAGGTCCCAAGTATCCTCGGTGGGGGATTGACGTTGGAGAGATTCGTAGATAAAGAACGTGAAGGGTGCTTCTGCAGAGCCTTCTTCTTTCCGTTCGGCCGTTCCGACCGCCGGTGGAGCAACTCGTCTTAGACGCGGCAGGTCTCTTCCGCACCACTCGCACCTGCCGGTGGTCTTGCTGTCCATCCCACAGAATTTACAGTACGCCATGTTATAACCCTATTGCCCGAGACTTTCGAAGGCGCAAGCTGTACAACTACTTTACACGGAAAGGAGCCGTGCTCCTGCACGACTTCTCGAAATATTTGCAGAAAAGCCTACAGCCCGGAGCTACCAATAAGATATTCCCGACAGACGTGCGAACATTAACATAGTAGAAGTAGAATCTGCGAAAAAGGCGGGGATTCACCTGTTTGCCAAGCCAAATGAACTCGCGGAGATCCACCCAAGCCCGATGGCAGCGAAGCCCAAGATTTCGGAGCCATGGATCTTCAAGAAGAACATCGGTGGAAGCCCTTTTGCATAAGCGATGAAGATGACCGCCTCGAGCGCCGTCAACATGACCACATAAGTCCCGAGCAGCCAAATCATAGTGAAGTCCATCGAGCGGTATATGAGTCCGTAGGCAATGTAGCCCAGGCAGACGAAGAATGCGGGCAGGAAGAAAATCAGTATGAATGGAATCCCCATCTCCAGCCATTCGCCTTCGAAAGAGGGGATTACCCGGAGATGTCCCATCAGGAATCCGGAGATGAACAGACCGCCGAGTATGACAACCGGGTAAAGTCCCTTGTTGATGACAAGGATGATCGCCGCGATGACCAGGAGCACTATGTTGCTGATATAGAATGTCGCCCGCGACTTCCGACCGGCTTCCTCTTCCTCCTGGATTCTCTGTGCGGTAGTCGGGACGATCTCCGGGGGTTTGCCAGGTTCCGGAGCGAGACTTCGGCCGCACCACTCGCATTTGTCCGGCCTCTTGCTTTCCATTCCGCAAAACTTGCAGTAAGCCATGGGAACGCCTCCATTGATAAGACACACGGTCTACCAGGTAGTTGTCTAGCTATGTGATTTCAGTATGAATATGAGCCAGGGGATGTAGAAAACGACCCCGGCGAGCAGGGTATACGGGCTCAGTCGTTTGTGCCAGGTGATCTCCGCCCATACGAAAATCGAGGCGATGAGCGCCGTCAGCCCGGTCACTACTACGTGCGGATTGGCCATCCAGGGAGTGAAGGCGATGCCGATCGCCGTGGGGATGCTGCTTTGGAAGACCATCGCCCCGCTGATGTTCCCCAGGGCCAGGGTATCTTTCCGCTGCCGGATCCAGGTAATCGAGTTGAACTTCTCCGGCAGCTCGGTTGCGATCGGAGTGATAATGCTCGCCAATACGAAGGATGATATTCCTGCGGCAAACGAGATGAGGGTGACCTGGCTGACGAAAAGACGCGCTCCACCCAATATCAGCACAAGTGAGAAAAGCACTTGCACGATGACTATTCGCAACCGGGGAACTTCGGCTCGCCGGTGAAAATGAAGCGGTCCGATCTCCTCGCCCTCCGACGGCACGCAACATCGGAATGTCTGACGCACATAGTAGACGTAGGCGCCCACCAGGGAGATGGCGATGAGTATCTTCACTGGTTTGTAGGGGACGAACATCGCTGCAATTGCGACGGCATAGACCGCAAAGAACGACCGGAGGTCGCGTCCGAGGACCTTATGGTCCACGCTCATCCTGCGTGTTCGCCTCCCAACGGCTGTGTAAGCGAAGACGGCGATTCCCGTCACGAAAAACGCGATTGTGCTTAGCATGAGTGGCGCGCCGAGGATTGCGCCGACACCCACGTCACGGCTTGCCTCGCCCTTGGTGAATAGGATGGCGATGATAGGAATCATCGTTTCGGGCATGGCAGTCCCTACGGCTGCGAGGACGGACCCAACTGCGCCTTCGGCGAGTTGCAGTCGGCGGCCGAACCACTCAATGCCGTTTGTGAACAATTCTGCGCCGAGAAGTATGACTCCCAGGCTGATGACGAGAAAAAAGATGGGTTCCAGCACGCTAAGTATGTTCCCGTTGGCGGGCGGAAATACCTTGTGAGCGGCTAAATGAGGGTGGAAATCTGGCGATTGATTGCATTCAGCAGGGCGGCGGCGGTGGCCTTGTACGCGTCCTGCTTGATAATCGAGCTCCCGGAAAGCCTGGCCTGCTTCTGTGGAGTTACCAGCAGGGCGGCAGCCAGGACGATGTCCTCGGCGCCGTTGTTCGTGACCTGAATGTTCTCGGCAGTGACTCCATAGCCGGGAGACGGAAGGAATCCGGAGATCGCTTCGGCGGTCGCATCAGCTACCAGCCTGAGCGCGCTGTGCCCGAGGGCGAATCCCTTTCTGGAGTGCTTGAGTGACTTCTGTCCGTCCGAAAGCTCGATCTCCACGGTGGCGGTCGAGCCGCTGTCCCACGAGAGGTTCAGCCCCTCGATCTTGAGCCTCTTGTTCGTGTCGGTGATCATCGCCTCGGCCGCGGGGGTAGGAATGACCGGCTGGACCAGCTTCTCTGCCGCAGAGGCGAGAGTCCCTCCGCCGTTGAGCATGGCGGGCTCGGGCTGCGCCTTGGCAAGGGTACACGCCTTACTGGCCAGATTGATCAGGTTGTCCAGAGTCGCCGCATAGTGAACGTCTTCTCTCTCTTTGGTTCGCTTGCCGCCATGGACTCCTATAGTGCCGGTTACCGGCTCCGGGAATCGCGGATCCTGCGTATCCCGAACCCTCTCGAAAGCCAGCTTTGCCAACTCACGGGCCTCCGGACCCGGTCTCGTAGTCACGATGGCGAACTCATCGCCTGCGTACCTGCAAAGCATGTCGGTCCGTTCATCCACGCACGTCTGGAGAACGGTCGCGACATGCTTGATCGCGTTGTCTCCCGTGATGTGCCCGTATTGCTTGTTGAACTGCCTGAGCTGGTCCATGTCCATGAAGACTACGGTGATCTCCTGGCCGCTCTTCAGGGCATTGATGCCCCAGTCGCGCATGGCATCGGCTCGCGGAAGGCCGGTCAGAGAATCAAGGGACTTGCCCAGTTCGGGCATGACGTCGGCTCGCGTGAGTATCCCGATGAGCTTGCCGTTTTCGGCGACGAGCAGACGGCCGCTGCCGATTTGGACCATGAGGTCGGCAGCATCCCTGATGGGCATGAACGGCGGGACGGTGACGAACTCCCTGCACATCACATGCTCGACGGGGATGTCGTTCTCCTTGCCGAGGATGTCGCGGTAATCCAGCACGCCGACGATCTTGTCCTCGTCGAGCACCGGCAGTCCGCCGACGTTGCGGCCTTTCATCAGGATTATGGCCGTCTTGATGACATTCGAGGGACTCAGCCAGATGACGTCGGCTGTCATGATGTCGCGAACAGTTTTCATGGGAGTGGGTAATGCCTTTCCTACCTGCGACCCGCATAATAGTATAGCACGAGCGGATGAGCATTGGAATTGGTAGAAATACCGGGTTTTCGGGAAAACTGAGGCAAATGACCGGTGACATTGATTCGTTTCTGAGTTGGCTCAACGACTGGGAGTCGAAGCTGCCGTCCACGAAGCTTGAGGACATCATCGCTGAAGCGGGCGGCTCGGACCGGGTTGCCGTCATCTGCGTTGACATCACCCTCTGTTTCGCCAGGGTCGGCCCGCTTTCCAGTCCTCGGATCAACACGCTTGTCCCGCGGATAGTGGATCTCTTCAAGCTGGCGCACTCATTGGGGATCAGGGAATTCGCTCTTTCACAGGATGCCCATCCAGCGGATTCACCCGAGTTCGAGGCCTACGGCCCTCACTGTGTTGCCGGAACTCCCGAGGCGGATACCGTCCCCGAGTTGAAGGCGCTGCCGTTCTCCGACATCTTCACCATCCTCCCTAAGCGGGCGCTGAATCCGGGTATTGCGGGGCCGTTCGCCGAGTGGCTCGAGGCGCACACGAATATCCGGCGGTTCATCGTTGTGGGGGATTGCACGGACTTGTGCATTTATCAGATTGCGATGCACCTGAAGATCAGGGCGAACCAGTTCTACCTGGACTATAATGTCATCGTGCCGGCGAACTGCGTTGACACCTATGATACGCCGCTCGAGAAGGCCGAGCGCTTGGGGATACTTCCTCACGACGCCGACCTCCTCCACCTGCTCTTCCTCTACCACATGGCGCTGAATGATATCAAGATTGTGAGGGGGATAACCGCCTGAGTCTACCACCCCAAGATGCTCCTGAGGGCCAGGGCGAAGACTGCGGCGAACGCGAGGATCACGATCGCTGCCAGGATCCGCATCCTGGCTCGCCGGCGCCTGAGGCGATCTTCCTGAGTCTCGCTACCGAACAAGGCCTCGAAGCGCTCGCGCTCCTCGATGTCGTTGACTCCGTATATGTCTTCCTCGTCGGGAAGATGCTCTTTACCGTCGTGGATCTCCATTAATGCGTAATCCGTAATGCGTAACGCGTGATGCGTAATGCGTAAGAATCTAACCCCTGGGCTTTTCCTTCTTCCCCAACGCGGCCTTCACCCAGGGAAGCTCGGTGCGCTCCCAAAGCGGATTGATCTCGAGGGCCACGGGCTCGAAGGACTGCCGGTGGATGTCGCAGACGCCGTGAATCGCCAGCTTCTCCAGATGTTCCTCGGTCGTGTAACCCTTGTGGCGCGCGAACCCGTACTCCGGATAGATCTCATCGTACTTGCACATGATGCGATCCCTGGTCACCTTCGCGATAATGGATGCGGCGGCGATGGACGCGCTTTTGCAGTCGCCGTCAACAATGGCCTGATGGGGATACTCGAAGTCAGGGATTGGGAGGCCGTCAATGAGATAGAGGTCGGCCCTGACCGTTATTCCGCTGATCGCGGCGCGCATAGCCCGATGAGTGGCTCGGAGGATGTTGATCTTATCTATCTGCTTCTCGTCAACGACGCCGACGCCGTAGGCGATTGCCATCTTGATAATCCGACTGAAGGCATGCTCCCGCTCTTCCTCCGTGAGCTGCTTGGAGTCATAGATGCCTCGCGTATTGCAGCTCATGGGGAGGATTACGGCGGCAGCGACGACAGGCCCGGCAAGAGGACCTCGACCGGCCTCGTCTACTCCGGCAATGACTTGATGCCCCTGGGCCCTTGCAGTACGCTCGAAAAGCCAGAGGTCGGATTTCTTCTGCTTCTGTTGCATGGGTGCCCTCGTGGTAGACTTTAGCGGAGAGACTTTAGGGACGCATCGCTAAGGTCTAAAGTCTGTCGTCTAAAGTCTCAATGCATCAGCCCAATCCGCATCGGCGGCCAGAATCGAAACATCGCTTTGCCGATCACCCGGTTCTGGTCGAGCGCCCCCCAGGCGTGACTGTCATGGCTGTAGTTTCGATTGTCCCCCATCACGTAGTACGTGCCCTTTGGCACCTTGATGGGATCCATGATGTAAGTGTCGATCTCCTCATCGTTGAGATAAGGCTCATTGAGGCGCTTTCCGTTCCGATAGAGCGCGCCGTCCTTCACCTCCAGCACGTCGCCCGGCAGGCCCACCAGCCGTTTGATGAAATCCGCCGGTTTTGGCGATGCCTCGGGCGGAGCCTTGAAGACGATGATATCTCCCCGCTTCGGATGCCCGAACCGGTAGTCAATCTTGCTGACCAGTAGGCGGTCGCCCAGCTCCAATGTGGGCAGCATCGAGCCCGAGGGGATGAAGAACGTCTGCACCAGGAATGGCCGTATCACGAGAAAGACGAGCACGACGGCAATCAGCGCCGAATCCACAGTCTCGAGTGCCGATTTTGCCTGGCGGGACTTGTACGGCTTCAAGAACATGCGGATGGCGAAAAGTATCGCTGCTATGACAACCACCTGCCAGAGGCGGATGTTCGCAAGCCAGTCTATCAATCCGTTTATTCCAGTGGTTTCCAATGTATCTCCTCTGGACTCTAAAGTCTAAAGTCTGAAGTCTCCCTCAGCGTCCAATCAATCCAAATCTGCTGAACGGCCAGAACCGGAACATCGCCTCGCCTATGATCCTTTTCCGATCGAGCAGGCCCCAGGCATGGCTGTCATTGCTGTTTCGCCGATTGTCCCCCATGACAAAGAGTTTGTGGGGGAGGATCTTCACCGGCAGCATATCGTAATCCGGCGTCTCCAGAATGTACGGCTCGTGGAGACGTACATGATTGCGATAGACAGCCCCGTTCTTGACCTCGATGACATCGCCCGGAATGCCGATCAGTCGCTTGATGAAGTCTCGTTCCTGCCCGTCGAGCGATGCTCCGGGCGGAGACTTGAAGACGATGATGTCTCCCCTTCTCGGCTCGTGAAGCCGATAGATAAACTTGTTGACCAGGATGTGGTCTCGTTCCATCAAGGTCGGTCTCATAGAGCCGGAAGGTATGTAGAAGGCCTGCACAATGAAGGGCCGGATAATCAGGAATACCAGCACTATGGCTATCAGCGCCGATTCGGAAATCTCGGCCGCCGATTTCGCGGCAGTGCCCTCGTGTCTTCCAAAGATCAGGCGGGCAATGAATAGTACGACGATCGCGGCGATGACGTACCCGAAGCTGATGTTTGCCAGCCAGTCGGACATGCGGTCTATCTTGCTTCCTTGATTCGGGCAGCCTTCCCGACTTTCTCCCTCAGGTAGAAGAGCTTGGCTCGGCGGACTTTGCCTCTCCTGGTAACTTCGACCTTCGCGACTCTGGGGCTGTTCAGCAGGAAGGTACGCTCTACCCCAATTCCGTGAGAGATCTTGCGCACGATGAAGGTCTCCCTGGCGCCGTCATGCCGCTTGGCGAGAACAGTGCCTTCGAAGACCTGGATGCGCTCTTTGCCGGCCTCTATGACCCGCACGTGAACCTTCACGGTGTCGCCTATCCCGAACTCCGGCTTCTCAGCCTTGAGCTGCTCCTTCTCGATTTCCTGAATAACCGTAGACATTATTCCGACTCCTTCAACTGATCTAGTATCCTGCGATCTTCTTCTGTAAGCCTTGCCTTATCGAGCAAATCCGGCCGCCGCTGCAGAGTCCGCCTAAGAGACTGAGTCCGCCTCCACCTGGCGATTTCCGCGTGATGGCCGGAGAGCAAAACTTCCGGGATCCCCCAACCTTGGAAGTCCGCCGGCCTCGTGTATTGAGGGTATTCCAGCAGGCCTTCCGCGAATGATTCCTCCAGCGCCGATTGCTCGCCTCCCAGCACTCCGGGAATCAGCCGCACCACCGAATCGAGCACCACCAGCGCGGGAATCTCCCCACCAGTTAATACGTAGTCTCCGATCGAAAGCTCGTCGGTGACCAGATGCTCCCTCACCCGCTCATCCACCCCCTCGTAGTGGCCGCAGATCAGCATCATGTGCGGGCACTGGCAAAGCTCCTCGGCTTTCCGCTGATCGAAAAGCTCGCCCTGGGGCGAGAGCAGTATCACCCTGGTCTGCTCGGTCCAATATTCAGCTTTCACATGCTCGGCAGCCTGGAAAATCGGCTCCGGCTTCATCACCATCCCGGCGCCTCCGCCATAGGGCGGCTCGTCGGTCGTGTGATGCTTGTCTTCCGCAAAATCCCTGATATTGTGCACAAAAACAGAAATCGTGCCCTTTTCCTGGGCACGCTTCAGGATGCTGTAGTCCGCGCCGCACCGGACTACCTCCGGGAAGATGGTGAGTACATCAACCCTCATCCGTTATTCCTGCACAAGACCTTCCACCGGCCGAACAACGATCCTACCCCCCGGGACATCTATGCTCACCACGAACTCCTTAACCGCCGGAATCATGGCTCGGTCGGTAACATATACATCATGCGCCGGCGACCTGAGGACTTCTCTGATCCTGCCGAGGCTTTCCCCCTCGGTGGTCATCACCTCCACGCCGATTATATCATGAACGTAATACTCGTCTTCCTCGAGCGGCGTAAGCTCCGTTTCGCTTATGAGGATCTTCTTGCCCCTGAGTTCCTCCGCAGCCGAGATATCGTCGAATCCTCTAAACTTAACGAGGGCCGTGCCCTTATGAAATCGAACGCCCTCGACATCCAGCTCAAGGCCGTCAACCCGCATTCTATCCAGTTCCAGGAAGCGCTCAGGGAAGTCCGTCAGGGGAACGACCTTCACCTCTCCTTTGCGACCGAAGGGCGCAACTATCTCGCCGATGACTATGTCTTCCTCGCCCATCAGTCGTTTCGTATTTCCACTACACAGCCGTCTTTGATGACTATCTCGGCGCCGTGTATCTTTTCCTGGAGCATATCGCCCGGCCGAATCTCCACTATGCCTTCGAGCGTGCCCTGATGGTATTCGCTCCCGATCTCAAGGTTCTCGGCAGTCGAGAGTTGTTCGGCGAGCTTAGCCTTGATCTCCTGCTGCCGGCGCTGCTGACGATCGAGCTTGCGCCGGAATCCCTCAGCCTGGCCCGGATCTTTGCTTTCCAGCTCAGACAGGTAACTCCGCCCCTGGCTTTCCAGTTGCTTTTGGGACAGGTCAACATTCTCGACAGCCTGCCGCAACCGACCGGTCAGTTCCCGCTTGAAGTCCTCAGTGACGATTACCTTGACGGCAACCTTGCGTCTAATCAGCATGTCTGCTAACGAGTAACAAGTAACGAGTAATCCGTAAGGCCGTTGTTACTCATTACTCCTTACGCATTACGGAATTATCTCGACGTAAACTCGCTTCTTGTCCCGCATCGCTGCGGCTTTTGCGATAGTTCGCAGGGAGTTCGCAATCTTTCCCTGCTTGCCGATCACTTTGCCCAGATCGGATGCGGCAACCCTCACCTCGTAAGTGGTGGACTCATCGCCAGCCACCTCAGTGATGTTTACCTGGCCCGGATCATCAACTAGTGCCTTGACCAAATACTCGATTAGGTCTCTCAATCCGAACACCCCTTTCAGCAGGAAGTCCCAGATCGCCGAAAGCGCCTCAGGCTTCAGGCTTTTCCTGCTCTTCAGAGGACTGCTTCTCATCAGCAGCCTCGGATTCAACGACACCCTCAGGCTCTACAACAGTCTCAGTTTTTGCCTCAGGCTCTACAACAACTTCGGGTTCAACAGCAACTGCCGCCTCAGGTTCTACAGTGGCCTCAGGCACTGCAGCAGCTTCGGGTTCGACGGCAGCTTCCGCCTCAGGCTCAGCCTCAGCAACCTCTGCTAGTTCGGCAACTGCCTCGGGCTCAGCCTCAGCAACCTCCGCTGCTTCGGCAACTGCCTCAGGCTCAGCCTCAGCAACCTCTGCTGCTTCGGCAACTGCCTCGGGCTCAGCCTCGGCAACTTCCACTACAGCCTCAGGGGCCGCAGCCACGGGCTCTGCCTTGGCGGCGGTTTTCCTCTTCCTCACCGGCTTCTCGGGCTCCGGTTCCTTGACTGCTTCCACAGGCTTTGGCGCCGCTGCCACACGCTTGATCAGGCCCAGCTTCTTCAGCAAAGCCCCCGCAGTGTCCGTAGGTTGAGCGCCCCGGCCCAGCCAGAGGAGCGCCTTCTCCTCGTCAATCTTGAGGGTCGGCGGCTCGGTCCGCGGATCGTAGTGCCCCAGCAACATGATGAAACGTCCATCGCGGGGCGTCCTGCTGTCCGCAACCACTACTCTGTAGAAGGGCTTCTTCTTGGTCCCCATTCTTCTCAGCCTTATCTTAACTGCCAAAACCACTCCTCCTTTTTCTCTTCATATCAGCCGAAGAAAGGCATTTTTGCCGGACGCCGGCCCTGCTCCATGTCGGACAGGTCTCTTATCATCTTCTTCATCTGCTCAAACTGGTTCATGAGCCTGTTGACTTCCTGAACGCTCGTACCGCTTCCGGCCGCGATCCTTCTGCGTCGGCTGCCGTTCATGACCTCGGGATGGTGGCGCTCTTCCCTGGTCATCGAGCGGATGATGGCCTCCACCTTTCCGATCTGACTCTCGTCAATCTCGACGCCCTTCATCTGCTTAGGATTAAGCCCCGGTATCATCCCCAGAAGCTGATCGAGCGGGCCCATCTTGCGCATCTGTTGAAGCTGCTCCAGGTAGTCCTCGAAATCAAACTTGTTTTCCCTAAGCCTGCGCTCGAGCTCATCCGCCTTCTCCTGGTCGAACGCCGACTCGGCCTTCTCGATGAGGCTCAGGACGTCACCCATTCCCAATACTCTGCCCGCCATCCGCTCGGGATGGAAGGGCTCCAGGGCATCGAGCTTTTCGCCGACGCCCGCAAACTTTATCGGGTGGCCGGTGACTGCCTTTATGGATAACGCCGCCCCGCCTCGGGCATCGCTGTCCAGCTTCGTTACGATGAATCCGTCAACTTCCAGCGCCTGGTTGAACTGCTCCGCGACGTTCACTGCGTCCTGGCCGGTCATGGCATCCACGACCAGGAGCACCTCGTTCGGCGAGATAGCCGCCTTCAGGCGCTTCAACTCGTCCATCATGCCTTCGTCAATATGAAGCCGGCCGGCGGTATCCAGAATCACTACGTCCTGCCCGTTCGACTGGGCCGATGCGACCGCTGCCTTCCCAATGCTGACCGCGTCCTGCTTGTCTCCAAGCGTAAAAACGGGTATCCCGATCTGATCGCCCAGCACCTGAAGCTGCTTGATCGCCGCCGGGCGATATATATCCGCCGCCACCAGGAGCGGCTTCCTGCCCTGCTTTCGCAGGGTATTTGCAAGTTTCGCGGCAGTTGTCGTCTTGCCCGAGCCTTGAAGGCCGGCAAGCATGATGATCGTCGGTGGCTTCTGGGCCAACTTGAGCCCGACTTCGTTCCCCCCGAGGAGATTGGTCAGCTCCTCGTTGACGATCTTTACGACCTGCTGAGCGGGAGTCAGGCTCTGGAGAACCTCCTGCCCGACCGCACGCTCCCTTATTCTGGCGATGAAATCCTTCACGACCCGGAAGTTTACGTCTGCTTCCAGGAGGACCAGGCGGACTTCACGCAAGGCCTCGTTCACGTCCGCTTCGGTTAGCGCGCCCTTGCCGCGAAGCTTCTTGAATACGCTCTGCAGTTTTTCAGACAAACTTTCAAACATGTCTCGTCACTTAATTCCCAAGAAGCACAAACTATAGTATACAATGGCCAAACCGCCTTTGTCAATCTAAGAAGACGGCGATTGTTAGCCAATTAACGATTCGACGAAATCCCGAGAGTCGAAGTCCTCCAGGTCTTCAAGCTTCTCACCGGTACCCACAAGCTTGATCGGCACGCCCAATTCGTCCTTCAGCGTGATCACGATCCCGCCCTTCGCAGTGCCATCGAGCTTCGCCAGTATTATTC
The DNA here is from genome assembly GCA_035686805.1 of Armatimonadota bacterium. GTDB lineage: Bacteria > Armatimonadota > UBA5829 > DTJY01 > DTJY01 > DASRZD01. The sequence continues at coordinate 991 of DASRZD010000555.1, read as the reverse complement.
CCGTGATCGCGACCGCATCCTTGAACTCCTTCGCCTGGCTGACGGCATTCTGGCCGGTGGTGGCATCCAGCACGAGGAGGACTTCATCCGCCGGCCTGCCCAGCTCGCGCTCGATCACCCGGCCGATCTTCTTAAGTTCCTCCATGAGGTTCTTGCGCGTGTGCAGCCTGCCTGCCGTATCCGCGATGACCACGTCGGCGTTCCTGGACTTCGCCGCCTGAAGAGCATCGAACACGACCGCCGCCGGATCCGCGCCTTCACGCTGCTTCACGATATCAACTCCCGCTCGATTCGCCCAAATCTCGAGCTGGTCAATCGCCGCCGCACGAAAAGTATCGGCTGCTGCGAGGATCACTCGCTTGCCCTGGGACTTGAACCTGTGCGCGAGCTTGGCGATGGAGGTCGTCTTGCCGGTGCCGTTCACGCCGACGATGAGATACACCGTCGGCCGCTCGCTGGATATGTGAAGGCGCTGGTCATCCGAGCACAGCACCTGGATGAGGTCGCTCTTCAGGCGAGCGCGGATGTCCTCCGCCTCGTTAAGCCGCTCTTTCCGCGAAGCCTGGCGCAGGTCATCCACGACCTTGTTTGTCGTATGTATGTTCACATCGGCCTGGATCAGGGCTTCCTCAAGCTCGTCGAACAGCTCGTCGTCAACCGGTCTTCGTCCAGTGAGCAGAGTATCAACCTTCTGAAACAGGCCTTTAAGCAGTCTCATCCTTGCCCCTTTGACAATAAAAGACCCCGATTTCATCGGGGTCACCACGAGAATATAGCAGATTCCCCTCGCAAAGTCAAGGAAAAACTCCCCAGGGGGGCCCTTTGCGGGGATACTCCGCGACAACCGGTGGTGTCGAAGTTCTGAGACTATGTCACCCCTAACGGTTCAGTGATTTTGTCACCCAGTCTCTTCTCCAGGGATGGTTTGGTGGTGGCTTGTAAGGTCTCCTTTCTGTCTGTTGGACAGGCTTCTCCTCCTTAGGCTTGGGTG
>DASRZD010000554.1:0-2933 GCA_035686805.1 Armatimonadota bacterium | reverse complement strand
CGGGTTTATCTTGAATTCGCCCTTCACATCCAGCGTTCCTCGCAGGGCATCGGCGGCCCCCGCGTAGTCGTTCTGGAGATAGCAGTCCACCGACAGGTCATACAGCGTCCGCCAAAGTTCCGCGCTATCAGGCGACCGTTTCCTGTAGATACCCGCGGCCTGCCTGAGGGGGACTTCCGCTTCCTCGTACTTCTTCTGTTTTATCAGATTCCGGCCAAGCTCCGCCAGAAGACGGGCCACCTTGTCGCTCTCGCTGCCATATGCTTTCTCTTCAGCAGCAAGGGCTTGTTTATAGAGGGAGGTTGCCTCGGCATATCGTTTCTCGGCAGTGTAGATCAGCGCCAGTCTGTGATTGCTGATGGCGACATCCAGGGAACTCGCCTTAACGTCTTGCTCGATGGTGAGAGACCGCTTGCACAGTTCTTCAGCTTCCTTGTACTTCTTCTGCTGAATACGACAATCGGAAAGGTCTTCTAATGCGACAGACAGAGATTCGCTGTTTGGCTTCCGCTTTTCAAAGATGGCAACCGCCTGTCCCAACACGTGGTCAGCTTGATCGAGTTTGCGCTCATGTAAGTAAGTCACGCCCAAGCCTTGAAGCGCACCTGCAGCCCACGTACTATCAGTCCCATGTATCCTCTGCCTGGCACTTACCGCCCTCAGGTAAAGTGATTCCGCCTCCGCCAGCTTCCCCTGATATCGGCAAGCCTGAGCCAGTCCCATGAGGGCATGGGCAGCGCGCCAGCCTTCCTTGCCGGGCTTGCCGTCCACAATCGCGAGCAGCCGCCGATAGGTATTCTCCGCTTCTGCATACTTGCCAAGCTTGAGCTGCGTCCTGCCAAGTCGGGACAAGGCCAGAGATCGGGGGAAGTCGTAAAGACGCGAGGGCATGAGAGTCTTGTCCGCCCGAAGCATAATCCGCTCTGCTTCCCGGTACCGCCCTTTCTCATAGAGCACACTTCCTGCAAGTCCGCAGAATGTCGACGGTCCAAGACTCAACACGTATGCTATGCAGAACGATCCGCATAGATACAAGACCCAGGTAACAGATGCCGCGAGTGCAATCTGATTACGTCTGCGCATAGCGGCTCTCCTAACGGAACACCAGTTGCATTATAACACAGAGAACCCCGTCTCGAGTGTCCGAAGGGACACTTTGTGCCGCCTCAGCCGTGGGATTCATCCCCCGGCACGATTCCCGGGTTAACCGGCGAGACGCCGGCGCTACTCAGACCCTTCCTGGTTTCCTTATAGAAATCCCTCTGTGCCCTCTGCGACTCTGTGGTGAGACTGCCCTCGTGCGGCTTGACGCACATGTTCCGGGTAAGTATAATTGCCAGTGTTCGCTAACTAGAAAGGGCTTGGAATGCAAATAGACCCATCCATCTTCAAAGCTTACGATATCCGAGGGACCTACCCGGATGAGTTCAATGAGGAGATCGCGTACCGAATCGCAAGGGCGTTCGCCCAATTCCTGAAGCCGAACCTGGTCGTCGTCGGGCGGGATATGAGGATCAGCGGGCCATCCATCCTGAAGGAGGTCATTCGCGGCCTCACCGAGCAGGGGAGCGACGTGATAGACATCGGCATGAGCAGCACGCCGATGTACTACTATTCGGTCAATGCTTTGGAGGGCGATGCCGGCGCGCAGGTCACCGCCTCCCATAACCCCGAGAAGTACAACGGCTTCAAGATGACCGGCCCGAAAGCCATCCCCAGCATCGGGTACGTGAGCAATGACGATCTCTACAAGCTCGCGAGCTCAGGCGACTTCGAGAAACCCACCAGGACCGGCAAGTTCCTGAAAGAAGTCTGCACTCAGGATGATTATGTAGCCGCCGTCCTCAAGACCAGCGGCGTCACCGACTTCGGCAATCTCAAGATCGTCATTGATGCCGGCAACGGCATGATGGGCCTAACCCTGCCGAAGATCTTCAAGGACAAGAATTGCGAGGTCATCCCACTCTTCTGGGAGCCGGACGGCACCTTCCCCAATCACGAGGCGAACCCCCTCAAGGAGGAGACCCTCGACGCCCTGAAGGCGAAGGTCCTGGAGACCGGCGCGAATCTGGGGGTGGCATTCGACGGCGATGGTGACCGAGTCGCCTTCGTTGATGAGAAGGGCGAGAGCATCCCAGGCGACATCACGACCGCTCTCATTGCCAGGATGATGCTGAAGGAGAAGCCCGGCGCAACCATCGTCTACGATGTAAGAAGCAGTTGGGCGGTCAAAGAGGAGATCGAAAAGGCAGGCGGCGTGCCGTATATGTATAAGGTCGGCCACGGGCTGATCAAGCTCAAGATGCGGGAGATCGGCGCGTACTTCGGTGGCGAGCTTTCGAGCCATTACTATTTCTCGAACTTCTTCACCACCGACAACGGCGACCTCGCCATGCTGAAGATCATCCAGCTTCTGGTCCACGAGAAGAAGCCGCTCTCCGAGCTGGTCAAGCCCATTAAGAGGTACTTCCACAGCCCGGAGATCAACTCCAAGTGCGCCGATGTGGCCAAGAAACTCGCCGAGCTCAAGGAAAAGTACAAGGGCGGGAAGGTCATCGAGCTGGATGGGCTGACTATCGAGTTCGACGACTGGTGGTTCAACGTCCGCCCGAGCCAGACCGAGCCGCTTCTTCGCCTGAACGTCGAGGCCAAGACCGAGGAGATGCTCGAGGAGAAGACGAAGGAACTGCTTGAAGTCATCAGGGGATGAATGGGGAATGGCTAATGGTTGATCTCGCGGTCCCTACCACCCAAACTTATGCTCCTATTAACCATTCTTTGCTATTGTTCAGCTGTCGAAGTTCTGAGACTATGTCACCCCTAACGGTTCAGTGATTTTGTCACCCAGTCTCTTCTCCAGGGATGGTTTGGTGGTGGCTTGTAAGGTCTCCTTTCTGTCTGTTGGACAGGCTTCTCCTCCTTAGGCTTGGGTG
>DASRZD010000553.1:0-2808 GCA_035686805.1 Armatimonadota bacterium | reverse complement strand
GCGAAGAAGTTAGGCTTGAAGTGGACGATGCGGCACTTGCCTTCGCCGGTCGTGCGGAGGCAAATCTCTTTTAGTATCTGCAGATTCGCCGCCTCGCAGAAATCCCTGAAGTCAATCACGGTCGCCAGGTGGATATTCGGCGTGTCATACCACTCGTAGGGCAGGCGAGGGCTCTTCGGCATTCGGCCCTTTAGCATGAGCTGCGACCTCACCCACCAATGGCCGAAGTTCGGAAGGCTGATTATACACTTCTTCCCGACCCGCGCCATCTCTTTGATGAGGAACATTGGCCGGTGCAAGACCTGGATGGTATTTGTTAGAATCACGTAGTCGCACGACTTATCCGCGTAGTCCGCGAGGCCCTCGTCCAGGTTGCCGTGATGGACGTTGAACAGCCCCTTTGCCACGCAGGCCTGGATCGCCTCCTCATCGAGATCAATGCCCTCCGCCCGAACCTTCTTGGCGTCCTTCAGGGCCTTGAGGAGGTCGCCCTTTCCGCAGCCGAGGTCCATCACCCGGCTGCCCTCTTCCACCAGATCAATGATGATCTTGTGCTCGGGCGCTAGGCGAATCACCGTGCCGTTATCTTCCTTTTTGATTTCCTCTATCATGTGCGGTTCTTGCCGTGCTCCAGGAAATTGGAGATCAGCCTGGTGAGCTGTTCGGATTCTACCAGGAAGGCATCATGCCCATAGTCCGACTGGATTTCCGTGTAAATCACATCAATATTGTTGTACCGTAGGGCGCTGACGATCTCCTTCGACTGGTATGACGGGAACAGCCAGTCGGACGAGAACGAGACGACCAGGAACTTCGTCTTCGATCCTGCGAATGCCTGCCTCAAGCCGCCGAACTGACTGCCGAGATCGAAGTAGTCCATCGCCTTCGTGATGTAAAGATAGGCGTTCGCGTCGAACCGCTTCACAAAGCTGTCGCCTCGATACTTGAGATAGCTCTCCACCTGGAAATCGGTGACGAAGTCATACCCATACTCCGCCTTGTCCTGGAGCTTGCGGCCGAACTTGTCGTGCATGGACTTGTCGCTCATATAGGTGACGTGGCCGATCATACGGGCGATCGAGAGACCCCGATGGGGGATGGTCTTGCCATAGTAATCCCCGCCCATCCAATCAGGATCGGACATGATCGCTTGCCTGCCGATCTCGTCGAATGCAATGGCCTGAGCGGAGAGCCTGGCAGTCGTGGCAATCGGGATCGCCAGCCTCACCATTTCCGGGTAGCTCGCCGCCCACTGGAGGACATGCATGCCGCCCATCGAGCCGCCGACGACGCACAACAGCCGGTCAATCCCCAAATGCCCCAACAATGCCTTCTGGGCGTTGACCATATCCTTCACGGTCACCACCGGAAATGCGAGGCCGTATGGCCGCTCAGTGCCGGGATTTATGGACGCCGGCCCGGTCGAGCCCTTACACCCGCCGATATTGTTCGCGCAGACGATGAAGTACTTGTTCGTATCGAAGCCCTTGCCCGGGCCGACCATCATATCCCACCAGCCGGGCTTCTCGTCGTCAGGGCTGTTCTTCCCGGCCACGTGAGCATCGCCGGTGAGCGCATGAACGATCAGGATGACGTTGTCCTTGGACTCGCTCAGTGTGCCGTAGGTCTCGTACGCGAGCGTGATCGGCCCCAGCTTCTGCCCGCATTCGAGCTCCATCTCGTTCGGCGGCTCAGCGAAGGTGTAGTATTTGGTTTCGACTAATCCGACTGATGCTTCTTCGGCTGTCAATGCTATGCTCCAAGGCAAGATATCGGATGTCGGATATCAGATATCGGATAACCGCTACCCGAATGGATCACTTCTTGCTTATATGTCCTTCCTCGACTGATTGCATGAAAAGGTTCAGCTTCCTGGCTAGGATCTCGCACTTACCATGCAGATCTTCGTACAATTCCTTGTCAGCCAGAGAGCCTGTCTCAAAAAGCATCTCCAGGTGGTCAGTGCTCTCATCGCATGACGCGAGCGCGCGGTTTAGATACTGAAGGAACTCCTGCTTATATAGCCTCCTGCCATATCCTTCGACAATATTCGATCTCACCGATTTCATTGAGCGTCGGACCTGACTGCCCTCTTCAGACATCTCGAACTTCGGCAGAGCATTCAGCGTCATGTGATGAACGGCGGTTGTCAATTCTCGTGCCTTCTGCCATATCTCGAGCTTCTTATAACTCATGCCGGTCCCCAATCTGCTATCCGATATCCGCTATCTGACATCTGCCATCCGCTATCCCTGCGACCGTCGAAGAGCTTGGTCCAAATCGGCGAGTATATCATCCAGCGTCTCGAGGCCCACCGAGAGCCTCACGAAATCATCCGTCACGCCAGTGGAGACCTGCTCCTCGGGCGTCAACTGCTGATGTGTCGTTGACGCCGGATGGATAATGAGCGTCTTCGAGTCGCCGATATTTGCCAAATGTGAGATCAGCTTGACCGAGTTGATCAGCCTGATACCCGCCGCTCGGCCGCCCTTGATCCCAAAGCCCATGATCGCCCCGAAGCCCTCCTTCAGGAGGCGCTTTGCCCTATCATGGTCTGGATGGCTGGGGAGGCCGGGGTAGTTCACCCAGCTCACCGCCGGATGCTTCTCCAGCCACTGCGCCACCGCAAGCGCATTCGCCGCCTGCGGGCGGATTCGCACCGGCAGAGTCTCCAGCCCCTGGAGGAACAGGAACGAGTTGAACGGCGAGAGCGCCGGCCCCAAATCCCGCAGGAGTTGGAGGCGGGCCTTCATAATATAAGCAATCCCTTGCACGACCGCCTTATCGTGATTGCCGAATGCTCCCCAG
>DASRZD010000552.1:0-4036 GCA_035686805.1 Armatimonadota bacterium | reverse complement strand
AGCGACACCGGTGCCTGGGACTATGGCGGTGTCAGTAACCTCGATCCCGGAGTACCTGCGGTCGAGGATTATCTCATCAGCGTCTTCATGGAAATCGTCAACGGATATGATGTAGATGGTCTGAACCTCGATTACATTCGGTATCCCGCGACAAACTGGGGCTATAACCCGGTATCGGTTGCCAGGTTCAATGCCGAGTATGGGCGGACCGGTAGCCCCTCCTCCTCTGATACGACTTGGCTGAACTGGCGCAGGGACCAGATCACGAACTTGGTCAAGAGGCTCTATCTCGAGATCAAGGCCGTCAAGCCGTGGGTCAAGCTCAATGCCGACGTATGGAACTCGGCAACTACGGGGAACAACAGCTACCTCCAGAACTGGGATAGCTGGATGCTGAATCACTGGATGGATTTCGCGCATCCAATGTCGTATACGTCCAACAACTCCACATTCAATAGCTGGTGTGCTGCTTATGTGGGCAACCAGCACGGCCGGCATGTCTATCCGTTGGTGGATGCATCGAACAGCATCACAGGGAACGTGCTGCCCCAGATTGACTCGGCGCGAGCGTATGGGTTCTATGGCCTGGGCCTGTATAGCTACCAGTCCATACCTGACAAGCCGGGGCTCCAGAGTGCATTGGTAAACGGTCCGTTCCCCACCCAGGTGGCAACGCCAGACATGCCGTGGCTCAGCTCGCCGACCCTCGGCATGCTGAAGGGATTCATCGCCGACGGCCAGGGTTATGCCATCTATCCGGCAACCGTGACCATACAGAGCAAGTCAACGAAGAATACCGGCACCGGCTTCTATGGCTTCGTGGACCTGAATACCGGCACCTATACGGTCAATGTGACTGCGCCCGGATACCTGCCGAATAGCGGCCAGGTGACGATTTATGCCGGGCAGGTCTCCAATCTCAACATCACCTTGGGCCAGGATACCACGCCGCCGATCATCTCGAACGTTCGGACGGCAAATGTTCAGGCGACTAATGCTCAGGTCCTTTGGGATACGAACGAGGCAGCCACCAGCCAGGTAGAATACGGATTAACCACATCCTATGGCAACCTGACCACCGAGGACCCGGCGCTCGTGACGGCTCATACCGTTCAGCTAGCCAATCTGACGGCGAACACCCTGTATCACTACCGAGTGAAGAGCAAAGACGCCGCTGGCAATCCGGCCACTTCCGGCGATTACACGTTTACCACGACCTCTGGTGATGTTGTTGCCGATATCATCATTGACAACCCGGCCGCCACACTGGTTGGAAGCTGGTCGACCGGCACCTCGTCAACCGACAAGTACGGCACTGACTACTATTACTGCACGACTGCCATCAGCGAGACCAAATCAGCCCGGTGGACGCCTACTATCATCACAGCCGGCGACTATGATGTCTATGTCTGGTACCCGCAGGGCAGCAACCGATCTGTGATGGCACCTTACACCGTCTACTGGAATGGCGGATCGCAGACCTATTCGGTGAATCAGACCACGGGCGGCGGTCAGTGGAATCTCATTGCCAGCGCCAAGCCGTTCCTGGTAGGCACGGGCGGCTCAATCAAGCTGGGAAATGGCACCGGCGAATCAGCGCTGAACGTCATGGCGGACGCGGTTAAGTTCGTATACGCGGGGGGAGGAGGAGACACTACTCCTCCGGTAATATCCAACGTAGGGTCGGACCCGGCCGATACGACTTGCACCATTACCTGGACTACAGATGAGCCCGCCACCAGTCAGGTGGAGTATGGGCTGACGATCTCCTATGGGACCTTGACGACCCTCGATCCGACGCTGGTGACATCGCACTCGGTCGGGCTCAGCGGTCTGACCGCAGGCCAGTTGTACCACTACCGGGTGAGGAGCAAGGATGCCGCGAACAACGAGGGCATCTCCGGCGACTATACCTTCACCACGACCGGCGGATCGGTCGCCGACATAATCATTGATAACCCGGCTGCCACCTACACCGGCAGTTGGACCCTCGGCACTTCGTCCGTGGATAAGTATGGCGCTGACTACAATTGGGCCACCACTGCCACAAGCGAGACGGCCACTGCTACGTGGACGCCGAATATCCTCACAGCCGGCAACTATAACGTATACGTCTGGTATCCGCAAGGCAGCAACCGCTCGGTCATGGCGCCTTACACCGTCTACTATAACGGTGGATCGGTAACCGTTCCCGTAGATCAGACTGCCGGCGGCGGACAGTGGAACCTTATCGCAAGTGCCAAGCCATTCCTGGCCGGCACGGGCGGGTCGGTAAAGCTCGGAAATGGCACCGGTGAGGCATCGAAGGTTGTGATGGCGGATGCCGTGAAATTCGTGTACGGTACCGGTCCCTCCATGACGGACTACGCACCCACGGCGATCACATTGACGAGAGGGACGGTCACCTCAGGCAGCGTGGCGAATCTGGCGGCCAACGATGCCTCTTACCTGGTCATCTCAGCGCAGAGGGTCGGCGGCACGCGGTATGTGGACTGGTACAGCTCCGTGAGCATAGCGGAGGCGCCGGCAAGCGTAACGAAGCTGACCATCACCTTCGATGGTAAGCTATCTACATCTCTAACCCAGAGGCTCTATCTTTACAATTGGAGCACCTCGACGTGGGATCAGATAGACAGCAGGACAGTCGGCACATCCGACGTCACGGTCGGCTGGGACACTACATCGCCTGGAAACTACATTTCAGGCACAGGACAGATCAGGCTCAGGCAATATGTGACTAGGGGCAGCAGCTTCACTAGCTCCTCGGACTTCACGCAATTCCGAGTGGAGTTCTAGTCTGCGATCCGTTGTTGCAGGACCTACGGGCTGCCCACATGGGTGGCCCGTTTTTCCTGGTGCGCCCGGCAGGGCGCAGTTCCTAGGGGTAAGAGACCCCTGTGGGTCTTGGTGACAGCAACCACTAGCGGAACAAGAGGTGGGAGGAGCCGGTGACGACTCCTCCTACCCGATCTGTTCTTAGTAGGACGGCGGCATTGTCTCACCGGATTCGGGCGGTGAAGGCGGCATGGTAGTCGCTGTCGAAGGCACCATGATCATCGAAGAGACAAGCACATCCGTCAAGCCTGTCGGAGTACCCGTGGACGGCATCTTACTCGCCGTCGGGGTCAACTTCCACATGTTGTCGCTCGTCGAAGCCATCACAGAACTCGTCTGCCCAACCCCCTGCATGGAGCCAACGATCTGCGCAGCGCCGATGATCTGATTGCTATCCATGGAGTACACCGGCACTATCTTCGTGTTGCCCTGCAGTTCGAGCTTGTTCTGAATCAGGTTGCTGCTGATGGCCGCATTCCACTTAGTCCCCGAGTTGGTGATCGCATTGGTCACGTCATTGCCCATCATCCAACCGGTCATGGGGATCAGATTGGATGGAATGCTCGTGAGGCCGACCCCCTGCACCCTCGTAGGCGAGGTCACAGAAGTGCTCGTGACCGGGACAAACGTCCACACAGTCGCTCCGTCGGATGTAGACTGGTATTCGATGACGGCATTCACCATGTTCAACTGAGCCCTCGTTCCAGCGACCATTACGCTTCCGATCTCGTTACCCGTCGCTGCATCCAACAGAGGCACAGTCTTCGCAGGCGTAGTCACCCATGTCGGTGTGATCTCCGCCCGTGCGCCCGCAACCATGGAAGGAACGGGCTGAAGCTGGGCGGCAATCATCTGAGGCTGGCCGCCCATCGCTATGACGGTCTGCCGTGCCCACCTGCTTGCGAGTTGGCCGGGGCTAAGCCGGTAGGCTCGCGCGGAGTTTGCATCGGCAGTTGCGATCAACTGGGTTCCGATTCCCACTCCCCAGAGACCCTGGAACTGCCCGACCCTCATGTCCTGCCACGTCATTCCATTGGCGAACGCCCGGTTCAGCCGATCAGCCACGGCCTGCGCCCGCTGCATGGGACTCATTCCGCCCGCGGACGCGGGGATACGGATGGCAAACAGGCCATTTACGAAGACATCGGCAGAGGGCCCATAGCCTGCCCTTATGGAAGGCCCTGCCTGCACAGTCGCATTG
>DASRZD010000551.1:0-4046 GCA_035686805.1 Armatimonadota bacterium | reverse complement strand
GACAATAGTCATGAGAATTCTGGACCGAGGCATTCCCCTGCTGGGTCTGGAGATACTGGGATTCAGTGACGAGCAACTCAAGATCGTGCGCAATCTCATCCATCAGCCCAACGGAATGATCATCTCCACAGGACCGTCCGGTTCGGGAAAGACAACCGTCATATATTCGATTGTGCTCGACTTAACCAAACCCGAGATCAGCATCGTGAGTGTCGAGGACCCGGTCGAGTATCTGCTCCACGGAGTGCAGCAGGCGCAGGTTAATGTCCGGGAAGGCATGACCTTTGCCTCGATTATGAGAAGCTTCCTGCGCAAAGACCCGGATGTCATAATGATCGGGGACATGAGAGATCTTGAGACGATGGAGCTCACTGCCCATGCCACGATGTGCGGCCATCTTACGCTCGCGACTATGCTCCCCGAGAATGCTTCTCAGTTGCCCCAGCGAATGACCGACTGCGGAGTCGAGCCGTGGATCGTAGCTCGAAGCCTCATAGGTGTCATCGCCAATAGGCTAGGCAGAAGAATCTGCAAAGATTGCCGCGAGGAATATACTCCCAACCCCGAAGCGCTGAAGTTCCTGGGGTTGAAGGGTGATGAGATGAAGTTCCAGCGAGGCAAGGGCTGCCCGACCTGCCGTCAGACCGGGCACAAGGGGCGGATCCAGCTTCACGAGATACTGGTGATGACCCCGGAAGTCGCAAAACTGATAAGCTCCGGCAATACGGACCCTGAGGTGATAGCCAAGACCGCCGGCTACCCGACCATGGTAGATGACGGCCGGCGGCGAGTCCTGCAGGGCGACACAACCCCCGAGGAGGTCTACCGCATACTCTCCTGGGGCTAGTGAGTGACGTTTCGGGCTGAATGTGGTAAAATCAGTTAGTTTTCTCAGTCAATTGCGGGCAGCGAAAACAGACGCTGCCCGTTTTTTCGTGTGGGGTAGATCGTGAAGGTAGGAATCATCGGGTTGCCGATGACCGGCAAGACAACTTTGTTCAACGCGCTCACTCGGGGCAAAGCCCCCGTGGCGAAGTTCGCAGGCTCGCGCAATGGGGCGAACGTCGGAGTGATCGCAGTTCCTGACAGCAGGTTCGATCTGCTGGTGCGGGCCTATGAGCCGAAGAAGGTCAGTCCGGCGAGCATCGAGGTCATTGATGGGGCGGCGCCCATCGGCATTGACCGGCAGGAGAGCTTCGGGACGGACTTCTTCACCGGGATTCGGTCAGTGGACGCCCTCATCCATGTCGTTCGCGCATTCGAAAACTCCATGATTCCCAGTGCGCTCGATCCCCTAGGTGACGTCCGCAAGGTGAACGACGAACTCACGCTCGCCGACCTCCAGCTCACCGAGAGCAGGCTGGAGCGGCTGGACAAGTCGCTGCGGAACAGGAAAGTCCCATCGGGGACTCCCGCGTTGGTCGAGAAAGACCTGGTCGTGCGAATTCAGAGCTGGCTCATGGACGGCAAGCCGCTCAGCGAGATCGAACTCTCGGCGGATGAAAGTAAGCTGATCAAGAGCTTCGATTTCCTGACCCTCAAGCCGATGCTTGTCGTGGCCAACGTCTCTGAAGGCGGAGGGGCGATTGACCTGTCGGGCCTCAGGGATCACTGCCGGGTTGAGAATCTGGAGTTGATCGAGTTGACCGCGAGCGTCGAGGCCGAGATCGCCCAACTGCCTGAGCACGAGGAGAAGGAATACCTGGCGGCAATGGGCATCGAATACTCAGCGAGAAACCGCCTGGTGCAAAGCGCTTATCGTGCGCTTGGGCTGATCTCATTCTTCACCGTCGGCGAGGATGAGGTGAGGGCCTGGACGATAGACGAGGGCATTCGTGCATTGGATGCCGCCGGCAAGATCCACTCCGACCTGGCGAGAGGCTTCATTCGGGCCGAGGTGCTCGCGTATGATGATTCAGTGAGAGTCGGCCATTGGGATACGGCGAAAACCTCTGGCCTCATTCGCCTGGAGGGCAAGGAGTACGTCGTCTCGGACGGCGACATCATGTCCATTCGATTCAAGGTCTAGAGTCTAATAGTTTTGCGAAATAATCCCAGACCGGCGACTTCGTCCCGTCGGGGCGAATCAGCCAGAAGCCCCTGCAATCGGAGTTCTTCGGCCGGCCCTGGTACTCGCTGGCCGGTTCATTGCAGTAAAGCTCCCAGTACACAACGTACTTTGCGCCCCAATCCAGCGCAGTCTCGACTGCACTCCGGGTGAACTCCAACTGCTTATCCGGTCCGCCGACATTGTTCTCCGGTGCGCCGAATTCTCCAACGTAGACATTTTTGCTGCCAAATAGCTTGCTGTCGGGCGCTTTCTTAGCGAGATAATCGAGCGCTGCCCTGAATTGCTTCGGATCGCGCTGAGTGTCCCACGCCGAATAGGAATATAAATCGCAATGAGTCTTCGGGAGCACATCGTTGGCAACTGTGACCTTGCCCTCGATCGCCCGCTTCATGAGATTGACCTCAGCGGCGTGGGCGACCGTGACTCCCTTCATGCCGACTTCCTTCCGAGCCTGCTCGACCCCATCTTGCCTGGCATTCAGCCAGTCAATCATGCCCTTGATAGTCGCTGGGTCCGGCTCCTTTGTGAATTGGGGGTTCGTCAGCACCCAGTCGCCCTCCCAATTCTGCAGGATGAATGTCTTTCCCGTGCCCTTGTACTCGGTGAGCAGGTATTTCGCCAGCTCATGAATCTGCCTCTGTTCCTCCTCTGCCTCTTTGGGCGACAGCCCCTTCACGAAGTAATGCCAATCATGGCCGGGCCTGAATGTCTCGAGGATATATGTGTTGAAGGGCTTCGAAAAGACCTTTCGGAAATAGGGAGTCTTCGCCAGGTCCGTGAGAGTCTCTATCTTCGGCCAGTCGGAGTTGAAGGGATAGACCCCCGAGGGATTGGGGGTAAACCAGAGCTTGATGACCTTAGTTCCCAGCTCCAGGAGCTTATCCGCCCCCTCGTTCAGGAAGTCCTGATCCGTGAAGTTGTACTTGCCTGCGACATGCGTGCATCCGACGACGTCACGAAGATTCGTGGGTTTTGCCTCCACCATGTGTACCCCCAGCAATAAGAGCGGTAAGATTAGAATGACAGCCTTCATGAGTTCCCTGCGTCTGATTGGTTTGCTTCGGGAGGCTGGGGCCGGAATCCTGCTCTGCAGGCAAATCCCGGTATAAATACCTATCATACGCATCCCTGCATTCAGGCACTTCCCAAGCTCACAAAGCGTATTGATAATTGAACACAATGTGCCGATTGCGTCAAGAGTTTGGCACGATTCTTGCACATGATAGAGTGGTAGCGCCTATTCCTGGAGGTTCGAGTTATGCGTATTGTGCTCACACTAGTGCTCGTGCTGGTCATGGCGGCCGGTGTAACATACGCTCAAGGTTTGCAGCAAGTGCTCACTCAGCCGTCGGCTGACAGTCAGTTCGTGCCGGACATCGTCAGCAATGCTGACAGTCGTCCTGAGATTTCGCCTGTTGTTGCGACTCTTACCCAACCGATCCTCGAGGAGACGCCTAAGCCCTCGAATGCCGCTGTCATTTGCGCCCACGTGGTGGATTCGGCTACCCGGCCAACCGAGTATGCCCCGCCTCTTCTTCCACAGTTGCCGTCTGCAAAGGTGTTGGACAAGGTTTACGTTGTCCAGCCAAGCATGAACTCACAGCTTCAGGTCGTTCCCGAGCCGGGAAGCTTCCTCGTGCTTGCGGTTGGACTCGCGGGGTTGGCGAGCTGGAGATTCAGGACCCGATCTCACTGAGGGCCGTTTCCCTTTGATTCATCAAACGGCAGGTCATTCGACCTGCCGTTTTTGCTAATCCTGTCTCCCCTCGATTGCACTCAAGAGAATCGCCGCCGCAATGCCAATTCTGCGGTCGAGCTTCTTCCCCACATCAGAGGTGAAATCCAGCGTGATCTTCTGCACAAATGGGTTGAAATGCTGCTTGAACTTGAATATCTGCGCGCCTCCTATCTCCCCATGGAAGGTCTGTGGCACCAGGTTGGTCAGAAACCTCCTCAACAGCGCAAGCCCCATGCT